>JAZGAY010000216.1:0-2154 GCA_036475985.1 Candidatus Brocadiales bacterium | reverse complement strand
CCGTTTGCCTTGTGGACAAATGGGTTGTGCGCCAAGTGCGGACAAGTACGAGAATATAGCCACCCCTCACCTATGGCGAGGCGGATTTTAAACCCTGCAGACAGTACGAGAATGAGATTTTATAGATAAATAGGTCTATCCGCCTCGTCCCCATTTGCCTTGTGGACAAATGGGTTGTGCGCCTAGTGCGGACAAGTACGAGAATATAGCCACCCCTCACCTATGGCGAGGCGGATTGTTTTTTGCTGCGGACCGTTCCATCCACACAATTGGTTGTAGAAGCTGTGCCGTATTTCCCACCTGGAACTGCCCAACGGATACTATTCTCTTGTTGATTCTATCAGCTGGTTAATATCCATGCTTGTCAGGGACTCCATAAACGCGACGAGATCGTCTTTTTCTTCCTGGGTGAGCTGTAGGGGCTCTATTTTGTCTGAGAGGTGCGGGTTAGGTTCTCCGCCCTTGTTATAAAACTCAACCACCTCCAGCAGTGTGGCTACACTTCCATCGTGCATGTATGGGGCGGTAAGCGCGATGTCGCGCAGGGTCGGGGTCTTAAATGCGCCCTTGTCTTTATATTGCAGTGTTACATCGTACCGGCCCAGGTCCGGGTCCTTCTTATCCATGCCAACGCCAAGATTGTGGAATTTATTATCCATGAAAAGACCGAATCGTGCGTTAGCCTCGTGACAGATGCTGCAGCGGCCTTTGCCTGTGAAGACTTTGAAACCACGCTTTGCCCCTTCGGTCATGGCGGTTTCGTCATCGTCGTATAGATACCGGTCAAAGGGAGAGTTGGCTGAAAGAAGCGTCCTTTCGAAGGAGGCTATGGCCTTGGCGACGTTGTCGATGGTAGCTGCCTCGCCGAATGTGTTCTGGAAGTCGTTACGGTATTCTTCAATGTTATTAAGTTTTTCAATTAGGGTGTCGTGGGAGGGCATACCCATTTCAATGGGGTTTATGATGGGGCCCTTGGCCTGCTCCTCCAGTGAGGGCGCGCGTCCGTCCCAGAACTGTGTGTCCATGTAGGCGGCGTTAAGCGTAGTGGGTGCGCTGCGCCCCCCCTTTTGCCCGTTTATACCCGTAGATACGGGCGCGGCGTCGGCAAAACCCTTATCCGGGTCATGGCACGTGGCGCAGCTTATGGTGTCGTTGGCGGAAAGGCGCTTGTCGAAGTAGAGTTTCTTGCCGAGCGCCACCTTCTCAGGTGTAATGGGATTATTAGCTGGAATATTTAGTTCCGGGAGTCCAAGCGGAGGCCTTGCCTCATCCGCCTTCAGAGAAGGCGAGGTACCAACGACAAGAAAGAAGAGGATGGGTATTATAAACGGATTTTTTGCTGTCATAAACGGTACCCCCTCCCCCCCCGGGGTTATTGACCTAAAACGCAGCTCCTACAAAAAGCCTACCACAGATGCAGGAAAAATCAAGCAAGCCAGCCTTAGATGAAGATTGATTCAACCATTCACCCCGGCCCATCCGGTACGGGGACCACATAAAACAATCCCCTAAAAATGGGGTATGTCGCTTGACGTGAGCGACTTCATGAACTCGACCAGTGCCATCTTCTCTATTGTAGTCAGTTTAAGCGGCATCATGGCCCCGTCCAGGTGGGGGTTCGGGTTGCCGCCCCTGTCGTAGAATTCAACCACCTCTTCCAGTGTATGTTCGCTGCCGTCATGCATGTAAGGGGCAGTCAGGGCGATGTTTCGCAGGCTGGGCGTCTTAAAGGCGCCCTTATCTTTTTCCTTGCCGGTCACGAGATAGCGGCCGAGGTCGGGGTTTTCATTATCCATGCCCACGCCCAGGTTGCGAAAGTTGTTGTCTGTAAAGAGGGCGTAGCTGGCGGTAAACTGGTGACACGTGACGCAGTGCCCCTTGCCCGCGAATATGCCCATCCCGGTCTTTGCCAGCTCACTGATGGCGTCTTCCTCTCCCGCGTACCGGAAACGGTCAAACGGAGAGTTACCGGACAGAAGCGTCCTCTCATAGGCCGCTATCGCCTTAACGATGTTATCGATGGTCGCCGCCTCACCGAAAGCGTTCTGGAAGTCCTTTCTGTACTCCTCGATACCCCTTAGTTTTTCCACCAGATAGTCATGGGATGGCATTCCCATCTCTATCGGGTTGGTGGGAGGGCCTTTGGCCTGCTCT
>JAZGAY010000215.1:0-13684 GCA_036475985.1 Candidatus Brocadiales bacterium | reverse complement strand
GAGCAGGAGGATTATCCCTATCTCCGACAAAAATTCCGTTGCCGATGATTTCTGGACAAATTCACCCAAAAAGAGGCCAGTCAGAATATAAAGGGGGATCAGAGAAAGGCTCAGCTTTTTTGCAAGCAGTCCGCTGAGAAATAGGAAAAAACAGATAACTCCTATCTCGGAAGTTAGGGTGTGTCCTTCCATTTGCTAGTCCTTAGAACTGTTTCGTAGGTGTTTCGGGTGGAGTCCCGGGAGACTTTTTGCCGGACGATTCTACCATATCGAGGAACGTCCTTATCTGCTCGCTGCTACCGACCACTATTATGGTATCGTCTCTGCGTATCGTATGCTTGGCTATCGGGTTGGGGATTACCTTGCCCTTCCTCAGGATGGAGATTACGGAGACCCCTGTTTCCCTCCTTATGGCCAGTTCTCCAATGGTCTTGTCTTCCAGTACCGACCCCGGCTCCACCTTTACCCACTCCATTGCCATCTCCTTCATCAACAACTCGACGGCCTTCTCCTTTACCGGTTGGAAGTATGTGCCGGCAAGTATGGAGCCTATGGTACGGCTCTCTTCCTCCGTAAAGGTCGTTTCAGAGACCGGTATATCCTTGTCTCCGGTAAAACGGTAGACCTCTCTTTCCCCATTCAAACGCACCACGATTACCACGGTCTCTCCAGATTCGGCCTCTATGGTAAACTTCTTGCCTATAGCCGGGAGATCGGTTTCCTTTACCTCAACCATCTGTCTTCCCCCCATTGATTAAAGTGTTTATTTCTCTGACCAGGGCTACAAACTCTTCCAGATCCAGGGTCTCCCCCCTCCGGCGCGGTTCGATGCCAAGTGTATTTAATACGTCCAACAACGCCTCCCTGTCAAGGGACGGTAATTCGAGCTTCAGGAGGCTGTTAAGAAGTGTCTTCCGCCGTGATTGGAATACCGTCCTCACGATTGCACTGAAAAGCCTATAGTTGTCGGGCAAGGCCGCGTGCGCCCTCTCCTTGTCCACGGTGAGCGTCACTATGGCAGACTCAACCCGGGGCGACGGCCAGAAGACTTCGGGAGACAGGTCCCGGACTACGCGTATCTCTGAAAACAACTGGGCTATTACGGAGAGTACGCCGTATTCCCTCGTCCCCGGCCTTGCCGCGAGCCTGTCCGTTATCTCCTTCTGCAGCGTAAGCACCATCATTTCCACCGGAAGCCCCCCCTCCAGGAGGGTGATTATGGCCGGGGTGCTTATGGAATACGGGAGGTTTGATACCACCTTCAGCGTGAGCCCGCTCTCGCCTTGAAGCCATTCCAGAAGGAGCCGTTCCACGTCGGGGTCTATGGTGGTCTTAGACGTGAGGAAGTCCGTGTTGAGAACCTGGATGTTTTTGTGCGGGCTCAATGCGTCCTGCGAAAGGCTGCATAACCGCCGGTCTATCTCTACGCCTAATACCCTGTGGGCCTCCTCACCAAGATATTGTGTCAGGTTGCCGGCCCCGGTGCCTATTTCCAATACCACATCGTGCTCGCAGATTCCGGCCGTCTCCACGATAGACCTGAGGATGTTACGGTCCAGGAGGAAATTTTGCCCCAACCTCTTTTTGAGAAAAATCCCCCTTTCTCGAAATGCGGCCTTTAGACTGGAAACCGTATCGGGTACGGTGGTGTTCATGGTGTCTGAGGTGTAGACCATGTATAAATGGACCCTTCGGGTTTGTATAGAGATTTTTTAGAGAGGCGCGGTCAGGGTTTTCTCGCCTTGTTTAGAGGTCTTTGTGGCGGCGGCAAGTTTGTTTGCCAGCCTTATGGCCTCAAGCATGGAGCCGTGACCGGCGACGCCCCTTCCGGCAATGTCAAAGGCCGTGCCGTGCGTGGGCGACGTCCGTACTATCGGAAGGCCGAGGGTGAGGTTCACGCCGCTGTTAAAGGCAAGGAGTTTTAGCGGTATAGTGCCCTGGTCATGGTACATGGAGACGACTGCGTCAAATTCACCTTCGACGGCCCTGTGGAAGATGACGTCCGCGGGCAGTGGGCCGCCGCAGTTGATTCCCTCCCGCTGCGCCCGCTCAACGGCAGGCAATATTATCTCACCTTC
The DNA here is from genome assembly GCA_036475985.1 of Candidatus Brocadiales bacterium. Classification (GTDB taxonomy): domain Bacteria; phylum Planctomycetota; class Brocadiia; order Brocadiales; family Bathyanammoxibiaceae; genus Bathyanammoxibius. The sequence goes on along the minus strand of JAZGAY010000215.1, from coordinate 11,606 downwards.
CTCCTGGCCCATCAGCCCGCCTTCACCCGCATGGGGGTTGAGGGCACACACGCCAATCCTCTGTTCAGATCTGGGAACGGCAAAAAACTCCTCCAGGCCGTCTGCTGTGGCTGAAATCGTAGAAAATATATTCTCCTCGTTTATCCGCCAGGCGACCTCTCTTAAAGGCGTGTGGACCGTTACGAAAGATACCCTCAGACCGTTGCCAACCATCATCATTGCCGCCGTCTCCGAGCCGGTGCGTTCTCTAAGTATTTCGGTATGTCCCGGGTACGGATGGCCGGCCATGTGCATGGCCTCCTTGCTTATGGGCGCCGTTACGAGCGCGTCTATCTCACCGGATAGCGCCATCTCTATACCGCGGAAGACACATTCCACGGACGCCCTTCCCGCCTCCGGCGTAGGCTTTCTTGTGTCTATTCCCGCTGTGTCAAAGGGGTCTCCAGCATCCAGTACACGGACGCTTACGTTGTCGTTCTTCAGCCCTTCGGGGGATATCCCGACGTCTCTGGCGACTTTTTCAAACACCCCCGCCGAGCCTATCAAGACGACGTCGATTGGCTCCGGGTCTTTCGCCAGTGCCGCCAGTGCCTTTAGCGTCACCTCCGGGCCCACGCCGCAGGGGTCGCCCATGGTGATGCCTATTGTCTGCCGAGATTTTTTATCCATAATGATTAGTCGAACCCCTTGGCCTTCAGCATGTCTATGGTCAGGCCTTCGCCCTGTTCGGGGAGCCGGTCGGCCCAGGCGGACAGGAGTTTTTTTACCCACTTGCCCAGAATATCAACTTCTATGTTCGCGCGGTCGCCGACCTTCTTGAGGCCGAGGTTGGTCTCTTGCAGGGTGAAGGGGATTAGGGCGATGGAGAATTTCCGGGGGGTTAAGTCTACCACGGTCAGGCTTACGCCGTCGACCGTGACGGAGCCCTTTTCTATCAGGTTTTGTGTAATCTCTGCGCCTGCGGAGAACCCCATGACGCACTCTCCGGGGACGGACTCTATCTTGTCTATGGTGGCCGTGCCGTCGACGTGGCCCTGTACGAAGTGCCCGCCCAGCCGGTCGCCCACCGCAAGGGCCCTCTCGAAGTTTACCCTGTCGCCGGGCCTCAGGGCGCCAAGTGTGGAACGCTTAAGGGTCTCATGCGAGACGTCAAAACCGGCTACGCCCCCGTTAATGTCTACAATTGTGAGACAGACGCCGTCTACGGAGAGGCTGTCGCCGGGCTTCATCTGTCCTGCCAGCCTGTCTAGCTCTATCTGTAATCTGCCCCCCTTGCCCACACGGGCCAGCCCCTTTACGGTACCCATATTTTCTATGATGCCGGTAAACACGTGCTTATACCCGACCCGCCATTTTTAAAATTGTTGTGTCAACGCACACCCTGCACAAAGAGATTCTTCGCTCAGGGACTCAGGATGACATAAAACGCAAGACATCTCTACAAAGATCTTACTTTGCCGTGAAACCGCCGTCGACGGGCAGGATTGCGCCCGTTACCCAGCTCGCCTCGTCGGACGCAAGATAGAGGCATGCGCCGGCTATGTCCTCGGGCCGTCCTATCCTGCCGATAGGGTGTTCCTTTAACATCCTCTTTAATTCTTCATCGTAATCGCCCAGTCTCCCAATCGTATCTCTGGCCATTGGCGTGTCCACAATCCCGGGACAGATGCAATTTACCCTGATGTTTTTCTCCGCCAGGTCCAGCGCCATGCTCCTTGTCAGGTTCACCACGGCCCCTTTGGATGCACAATAGGCGAGGGCCTTGGGATAGCCCACAATACCAAAGATTGAGGCTATGTTTACTATGTTCCCCCCTCCGGTCTTCTCTATCTCCGGTATGGCGGCCCTGCTCACCAGAAAGATGCCCTTTGCGTTAATGTCCATTACGACGTCCCACCCGTCCTCTTCGGTCTCTACCGTGCCCCCTTGCTTATAGTTTACGCCGGTGTTGTTGATCAAGATGTCTATCCTGCCGAACGTCTTCACGGTCTGGGTTACCATCTCTGCCGCGTCCTTTGCCACCGAGACGTCTCCTTCGACCATTACCGCCTTTCCGCCCCTGGACTCGATTACCGAGACGGTCTCCTGCAGCGGGCCTTTATGCCTGCCCGTAACGACCACTTTCGCCCCCTCGTTTGCGAAGAGAAGGGCGGTGGCCCTGCCGATACCCGTTGCCCTGCCTATACCCGCTCCGCCGCCGGTAACCAGCGCCACCTTATCTTTTAACCTCATTCAGTTCCCCACTTAGAACTCTGCATGAAAATATATCCTTGTTTAACTCCCTATTATTTTGCCGTAACCCCGCCGTCGACGGGCAGGATGGTACCCGTCACCCAGCTCGCCGCATCGGACGCAAGATAGAGGCATGCGTAGGCGACGTCTTCCGGTTGACCAATCCTTTTAATGGGGTAATCGGCCAAAACCTGCTTCAGTACGGTTTCGTAATCTCCGTGCCCTTCCATCCACTCCCTGGCCATTGGCGTGTCGACTACCCCGGGGCAGATACAGTTTACCCTTATGCCTCTTTCCGCCAGCTCGAGCGCCATACTCCTGCTCAGGTTCACCACGGCCCCCTTTGAAGCGCAATAAGCGAGCGCCTTGGGAAAGCCTATAAGACCAAAGATCGAGGCTATGTTTACAATGTTACCCCCGGTCTTCTCAAGTTCCGGGACGGCCTGTCTGCTTACAAGGTAGTCGCTCTTTGCGTTAATGCCCATTACGACGTCCCATCCATCTTCGTCGGTCTCGACCGCACCGCCGGGTTTGTAGTTCACACCGGCGTTATTGATTAGAATGTCTATCCGGCCGAACGCCTTTACGGTCTGGTTCACCATTTCCTTTGCATCCCGTGCTGCAGAGACGTCCCCTTCTACCTTGATTGCCTTTCCACCGCTGGATTCTATTGCCGAAACGGCTTCCTCAAGGGGTTTCTTGCGTCTTCCGGTCACGGCCACGCTTGCACCTTCCCTTGCGAAGACGATGGCGGTAGCCCTGCCGATACCCGTACCGCCGCCGGTAATAAGCGCTACCTTGTCCTTTAATCTCATAGGCGTGTACCCTTTGTCCGGCAGTTAGAAAACGGCCGTCGCCTGGGGCGGAACGGGCTGTAAAGTGTCAAAGGTCTTTCAAATCCTTTCTGCCAGGACGGTTAGCCCTGCCACTACCTTCTGTCCTTCCTTGACCATCACTCGTACGTTTGTAGTCCTGGGGATGAAGAGTTCCAGCCGTGAACCAAACTTCACCATCCCGAACCGCTGGCCTTGTTCCAGGACCCCACCTACGTTTATGGGGCAGACTATGCGTCTGGCGACCAGTCCTGCTATCTGCCTTACCAGGAATTTGTTGCCGTCATCCGTTACCAGTCCGATGGAGTTGTTCTCGTTCTTGAGGGAGGCGTCTTGTGTGCGTGCGTCAAAGAATCTGCCCTTCCGGTAGTTGACAAACTCAACGCGGCCGCTGCATGGTATGCGGTTTACATGCACGTCGAATATAGACATGAAGATGCTTATTTTTGTGACGTCCGCTTTCAAATATTTATCTTCCCTGGCGGTGACTACCTCTACTACCCTGCCGTCGGCAGGTGCGAGGAAGCAGGCCTCGTTCTTCATGATGATTCGCTCGGGGTCCCTGAAGAAATACAAAACAAACCCAAGTGCCAGAAGAAACGCAAGGCTTGCCCAATAAACCCCCGCTGAAAGAGAAACTGCCGTGCCCAACAAAAACACAAAGGCGAAAAAGGTTATTTCCTTCGGCGCGTAGTTGGTGATGGGCAGTCGCATTATATTGTCCCGGCGATTTTCCGGGTCTCTTGTACGTCCTGGAGGTTGGGTGGTTCTTCACCCTGAAAGTAATAACTGCACCTGTGTCTGAGGAACTTGATGTCTCGGGGTTCTATTGGGAAGACGGCGCACTGTTCATAACGGCGTTCGTATATCGTGCAATTGCTTTCTCCTCCCAGATGGGGGCATCCGAACATTATACTGCAACAATCTCCGCACCTGTTGCACTCGCCCCTGCGCAGGGCAAGCTGTGCGCGGACATAGCTCTGTCTGAAATGTACCAGGTAGAATCTGCGGAGTTTACCTACACCTTCTTCCAGTTTTTGCAGGATATGAGCTGCGGTCATTTATGGTTTATACCCCTCTAAAATTCATGTCTTAGACCTCGGCGATACGCAGGTTGACTCCGGTGACGTCATAATCCGCCGTTTGCCGTAAACCAAGACCCTGAAAAGGTCTTAAAGAGGATAATAACAGTCTAAATTAAGGCTGTCAAGAAGGTAACGGAGAAGTAATTGGGTGTGGGGCGGGCGACAAGGCTGCGCGCTGGCCAGCCACGAATTTTCTACGGCCGGCGCTTGCCCAGACGGGCCTTCAACTGCTCGTATATCCTAAACTCTTTTCTTGCCTCCATGGACATTCCCTTCTTATGATACGCCAGGGCAAGTCCTCCGTGGGTGGTTGGGTCGTTGGGCCTTATCCTTATGGCCTCTTTAAATTCCTCTATGGCTGCGTCGAACATGCTTTTCTTATTGTATGTCAGTGCCAGGTTGCGGTGGGCGTCAGGGTGGTTCGGGTTGTTTCTCAGCGTCTCCTTATAGCCGTCGATGGCTTCGTCTGTCATCCCTTTTTTGTCGTAACATAGGGCGAGGTTGTAGTACGCGGCGGGATAGCCGGGTTTGAGTTTCAAGACCGCCTGGTATTCTCCAATCGCGTCGTCTATCATGTTTTTCCTGTAACATGCAAGGCCCAGATTATAGTGGGTTTTGATGTCATCTGGACTAATCCGTAAGACCTCTTTAAAGGCCTCAATGGCCTTGTCAAGCTTTCTCATCTTAAAGTAGTTTACGGCCAGGTTGTATTGAGCCTTGGTGTCGTTAGGGTTTATCCTGACGAGTTCTTTGTACTCGGCGGTGGCCTCCTGTATCTTGCCGCCCTCGCTATAGGCGGAAGCAAGGACGTAGTGTGCCTCTGCGTCTTCGGGGTTAATCCAGGCGACCTCTTTGAATTCCCGTATAGCCTCTTCCAACATACCTTTTTTGTTGTATATAAAGGCGAGATTTCTGTGGGCGTTGAGGTGGCCGGGACCCAGCCTTAAGGCCTCTCTGTATTCTATAATTGCGTCTTCCACCTCTTCCCTCTTCTCATGGACAAGCCCTAGAAGATAGTGGGTCTCTATATCGTTTGGGTTGATGCCCAGGGCCATTTTAAAGGCCTCCTGGGCCTCTTCAATCATGTCTTGATTGTAATAGGCGAGCCCCAGTCTGTAGTGTAGCTGGGGATTACCCGGGCTGATCTTTATCACCTCTTCGTACTGCGAGACGGCCTCATCCATCATATCTTTCTTCTCGTATGCGGTACCCAGACAAAGCCTGGCGTTAACGTGATTGGGGTCAAACGCTATGGCCTTTTCGAGGGCTTCTATAGATTTGTCCGCCCGGTTCTTTGTACCATAGAAGACGCCCAGGCTAAAAAGCCCCTCTGCGTCCTTTTCTTCGATTAGCAACGACTCGACCGTTTTGTAATCTTCGTCACCCGGACGGAAGTCGTCTATAACGTCGTCATCCAGATACGCATCGTATACGTGCAGATGTTTTTCCCTCCTGGTGATAAAGGCGGACGCAAGCAACTCCATCAGGGCCTTGCTCCAATTGCCACGGTCTTCCGGTCCGCCTTCAGTAGTCATGGTGAAGAGCTTTTTGAGCGTATTTTCCTTATATTCGAATATGAAACAACACCGCAGTATCTTCAATAACCGGAGAATCGCCTTTTGTGCATTGTCGGCGTCTCTGTAACGGCCTTTCATGGCATACAAGTCCAGGGCGATAGAACCCGGAGTACTGTCCTGTTGCATGGATGCCTTGCCTCTATCCAAACCCGTGGCCAGAGACTCTGTCTCTTCAGGTGTCAGATCACGAAGCTCGATGCGTGTCCGTTTGTCGAATTGCATCAGGAAGGAGGGTTCGGTTTCTTCCACCATGGCAAGTGCATCTCCGGTTCGGCAGGTCGCCAGCACCACTAAATCGCCGACGTTTTGTTCCAACTGGCTTATTAGCATGGCGATGTCAAGCTTCTTGACGTACTTGTCCAGGTCGTCAAGAAACAAAACGACCTTTTTCTTGCTCAGAGAGCTTATTGTCTTCAGTTTCGCCAGATTGATTGTGTGGTGTCTTGGGGAAATGACTATAAAGCCCTGCATGTCTTTAATCACTTCATATATAGTACGTGTCTTGCCGGCCGCAGTCTTGCCGAGTACAAGTACTTTGGGTCTTGGTCCTTCCAGAAGACTCCGAAGGTATTCGTCGCTCTCTCTCGGCACGTAATATTCAAGGTCCTTGTATTGTTCGATACCCAGGTCTTCCGGAGTCAACTTGTTTACCGGCATGTGCAGGACGTCTCTTTTAAGCCTGGTGCGCTTGGCCCTGGCGCGACCGAGAAGGACGCCCACGACACCACCGATTATTACGATGGCGGCCACTGCAAGCAAGACCTGTGGGTTACTGAGTACCCCTGTGAAGAAGGTGCCGGGGCTTGGGAGTTTGTCCGGGATAGGTAGCCAGTCCAGGATACCGGTCTCGGAGGCAGGTGAAGCGTTGGCAGCGGAAATTATTAATGTTTTATAAAGATTCAGTTTTAGTAATGGAATCAGAGTCATAACAGGGCCTATAGGAAAGGCTGTTAGTTGTTTTCCAGTCGTGCCAGGTCAAATCTCATGCTGCTCTATTCGATGCATTTATGCCGCCAAGACCCTGTTGCCGAGCTCACCGGAGAGCCTTATTGCAATCTCGTGCGGCCGGGCCTTTAGCATCTTCGTCCCGAAACGGGCCAGCCGCACCAAGAAATTTTATGCAGTTGGTGTCCGCAGCCCGCGCCCTGCTCATCCTGGCTAAACTTAACGTCTTGCGACACAAGAGTCAATAAAAATTAGCTCAGGAAATAAATTATTTGATTTTAAGGGGCGAAAAAGTAGAATGTTGAATAATTAGGGAACAGGTTATCTAAATTTCAATTTAAATAAACTCTGTTGCAAGAAAAGAGTTTTTTAGAGGGGCTTCCTTAGAAGAGAGTAGGGGAGGGGAGGAGCAGAAGAACTATGAAAACCACGTTAAGCGTAATCAAGGCCGATATCGGCAGTATAGGCGGTCATATAACGCCCAGTATCAAGGTAATAAAAGCCGTTAAGGACCATGTGGAGTCCCAGGGCAAGAAAAAGATAATAGACCTTTTCATTAGCCATACGGGTGATGATGTGGCCATCCTGATGACCCACACCGGCGGGGTTGGCAATGAAGAAATCCACAAGATGGCCTGGGACGCGTTCGTGGCCGGCACTAACGTGGCGAAGGCGCAGGGTCTATACGGCGCCGGTCAGGATCTGCTTAAGGACGCCTTCTCCGGGAACGTAAAGGGTATGGGTCCTGCGGTCGCGGAGATGGAGATTGAGGAGAGGCCGAACGAACCCTTCCTGTTCTTTGCGGCAGACAAGACGGAGCCCGGAGCGTACAACCTCCCCCTGTTCCTTGGCTTTGCCGACCCTATGTATTGCCCCGGGCTTATGCTGAGCCCGTCGATGGCCGATGGGTTCAAGTTTGTGATTATGGACGTGGACTACACCGAGGGCGACCGCATAATAGAGCTGAACACGCCTGAGGATTACTACGACATAACCACGCTGCTGAGGGACAACTCAAGGTTTGTCATTGAGTCCATCTGGTCGAGGCATACGGGTGACCAGGCGGCGTCAGTGAGCACCTCGAGGCTGAGAAACATTGCAGGAAAGTACACCGGCAAGGACGACCCAGTGCACCTGGTGCGTACTCAGTCTCAGTTCCCGGCGACCGGCGAGCTGCTCTCTCCGTACGCAATCGGCCACTACGTGGCCGGTACAATGAGGGGAAGCCACAACGGTCCCATGATGCCCTGTAAACAGAACTGCACTATCTCCTTCTTTGACGGGCCTGCGGTGGTTACCTGTGCCGCCTTCTGTGTGCACGACGGTAAACTTACCGAGCCGGCCGACGCCTTTGACCACCCGTTCTGGGACTGGTCGAGGGAACAAATCTCACAGAAGGCGCTGGAGATCAGGCGTCAGGGCTTCTCCGGGCCTGCCATGCTGCCCTACGACGACCTTGAATACGGCGGCATTGTGGAAAAGATGAAAAAGCTTGACGGGCAGTTCGAGGTAAGAAAAGAGGAATAGACGCCGGTTTCGGTGTGGTTTAATCTCGCGGAGGCGAGGTTGCCCGGCCACGACATAAAAAATGTAGAGGGTGTTGGGGAATGAGAAATTCCTTAACACCCTTTTTTATTGCGAAAATTTTCTGGAGAGTTTTTTGAGCGTGTCTCTCATCTCCGGCAGTTTTTTGAGTAGCGCCTGGAGTCGCTTCTCTTCCATAATAGGTTTGGCCGGAGAGCCCCATACTACGGAACCGGGTGGGATGCTCTTATAGACGTTTGCGCCGCCTCCAACCACTGAGCGGTCGCCGATTACGGCATGGTCCGTCACGCCTACGTCCTCGGCAAGCATTACATTCTTGCCGACAACCGCCCCGCCGGCAATCTTTGCATAAGCGATGAGCATGGAATCTTCACCGATAATCACGTTGTGTGCGACATGAGAGTGGTTGTCTATCTTGACGCCTCTGCTGATTACCGTCTTGTCCATGGTTGCACGATCGATCGTGACGTTGCAACCTATCTCTACGTCATCACCTATCTCGACGGTGCCAATCTGGGGTATCTTCACGTGCCGGCCCTCCACCTGCAGGTAGCCGAAGCCGTCACCACCTATGACGGTACCCGATTGTATTACCACATGTTTACCGATTGTAACCGATTCTCTAACCGAAACCTGTGGGTATATGACCGTGTTATCGCCTATTCTTGTGTTCCGTCCTATATATACAAGAGGGTGTATGGTTACATTATTGCCAATCTTTGCGCCTTCCTCGATGATACTGCATGCGCCGACGGATGTATTTTTACCTAATGATGAGCTTTTTGAGACGGATGCAAGCGGGTGCACACCCTTAGATTGTGCGGTATTTTTTTCTACGATTACCTGTAAAAACTTTATAAAGGCGAGGAACGGGTTGTCAACGACTATGAGCGGCTTACCCGTTTCAGGTATTTCTCTATGGGCGACAAGGGCCGCAGCCCTCGTCTTCAGGGCCTTTTTGACAAGATCTTCACCTTTAACGAAGCTGATATCTCCGGGTACTGCCCCCTCCAGGCTCCCTGCGCCGGTGATGGTTACGTTACCGTCCCCCACCAGTGTGCCACCGGTGATGGAGTGAATCTGGCTCAAGGTGTATTCCATGAACAGGCCCTTTCTTATAATAACGTATCGTTAAAAGGCTTATGGAAAATACTATCACACGCATCTCGGGGGGTCAAACCCAATTTTGTATTGACACGACGTTTGGTGGCTGTTAAGTGTTGGAAGATTTACTCCTTGTGACATACATACTCTGTGTTCAAGAGGGGAGGTCTAATCCGGTTGGAGACGAAGGTACGAGAGCGCAACATGAACTCCTTGTGTGAGGAAGCGGTACACTTTGGTGCCACCGAGGCAAAGATAATACCGGTATCCAGCATAGTGGTAGAGCCGTGGGTACAGTTGAAGTGCCGCTTTGGCTGTTCCCATTACAATAAGTCCAAGACCTGCCCCCCATTTGCACCCGGCTACAAAGAGACCAGGGAGATTCTTGGCTGTTACAGGCATGCGACACTGATAGAGGGACAGCCGCCGGGGAAGCAATTCAAGGAAATGCTTCTCAAGTTGGAGCTGGAGGCCAGTATAGCGGGCTTTTACAAGGCTTTCGCCATGAGTGCGGGTCCGTGTCCCCTTTGCCCCGAATGCCCCGAGGACGAACCGTGCCTTCTGCCCTATCAGGCGAGGCCGTCTATGGAGGCATGTGGTATAGATGTCTTCCAGACGGTAAGGGATAACGGCCTTGAGGTCCGTTTCCTTGAGGAGAAAGGTATGTATGTCAAATACTTCGGACTCATCCTGTTAGAATAGTGGGGCTTATATAATTTTGCTTGACAACGGTTACGGATGGTAATAGAATCGGCCAAGTTTAGGGCCTGCCGAGTACGTTCGTAAGTATAAGCGTGACACCGGAATAAGAGGGCTAAGGGAATAGCCGTAGATGCAAAGGTCTAAGTGTTTTTTCATCTCCCGTTTCCCTTTGCTTTTCGATTCAAACACTGGGAATTTATGCCTCATCCGAAGAGAAGACAGTCAAGGTCTAGAAGGAACAAAAGGCGTACTCACGATAGCCTAAGTGCTCCAAACATTCCAAGCCTGCAAAGTATACAACGGGCGTCAGGGGGCCTGTCGAAGCGCTTTATATGTCCGCAGTGTAAGCAAATAAAGACGCCTCATGCGATATGCCACAACTGTGGGTACTATGGCGGCAGGCAGGTTGTTGCCGTAGAAAGGGTATAAGATGCGCGTAGCAGTGGACGCAATGGGTGGCGACAAGGCACCCAAGGAAATAGTCAGGGGGGCGATTCAGGCGGCGAGAAGGTTCAAGAAGGACGAGATAATACTTGTCGGTAATGAGCCCAAACTGGCCAAGCTTATTAAGACTTACCCTCCACAGTATTTAACCAAACTTGACAACATATCTATCAGGCACGCATCTGAGGTGATAGGTATGGAAGAGTCAGGAATCGCGGCCCTTAGAAAGAAGAGCGACTCTTCCATCACTAAATGCGTAGAATTGGTTGCAAACGGGGAGGCCGAGGCGGTAGTCAGCGCCGGCAACACGGGTGCTGCAGTAGCCACAAGCAGCATGCGCTTGAGAACCCTTAAGGGGGTAAGAAGGCCCTGTCTGGCCGCCACAGTTCCGACACGTTATGGCAGCTGCCTGATAGCAGATATAGGAGCCAACCTCAAGTGCAAGCCTATACACCTGGCTCAGTATGCGGTAATGGCCTCTGTGTTCAGTAAATATGTTCTTGGGGTTAAGGAGCCAAGGGTCGGCCTGCTGAATATTGGCTCCGAACACAGTAAGGGGAACGAACTGGCGAAAGAGACCTATAATATATTATCGCGTTTGAAACTGAATTTTGTGGGCAACTCAGAGGGTCTCGACATCCTGGAGGGCAAGTTCGACATAGTGATCTGCGACGGTTTTGTGGGTAACGTGCTTATCAAGTTTGCGGAAGGACTTGCCGAGACCCTTATGCACGTGTTGAAGTTCGAGGCGATGCAGGAAGTCCGCACAAAGGTGGGCCTGAAGCTTTTGAAGCCTGCCCTCAAGAGGATGCGGAACAGGATGGATTACTCTGAATACGGGGGAGTTCCATTACTTGGAATAGAAGGTGTTTCCATAATCTGCCATGGCAGATCGGATGCCAAGGCGATACACAACGCTATAAGAGAGGCGTTGCAGTTTGGCAAAAATGACGTAAACAATCATATCATCTCCGAACTGGAGACATGCGGCATTTACGAGAACGAGAGTACCGTTGTTGAGTAAACGGCGAGGGATACAGGTACTAAGATAAAAAGATTTCCATAAAAGGGCGAACAGTGGGAAGAAACAACGGTTATAGGGTATCAATTGCGGGAACAGGTTCTTATCTCCCACCCAG
>JAZGAY010000214.1:0-3008 GCA_036475985.1 Candidatus Brocadiales bacterium | reverse complement strand
CCGGTATCTATCGAACTCCTTGAGATAGAAATGTCAAAGCTATCAGATAAACTAATCTTTGGAAGCCCGAAACTGCTGACACTCGCAATACAGAATGGGAGAACGGACCGCAACAATAGCGAGCCTTTCGAGTTCCATTCGCTGAACGCAGCTATTATCGCTATGAACATCGGGGCCAAATTGGGATACAACAAATCCCGGTTGGTTGAATTGGGGATTGCCACCTTATTTCACGATATAGGGCTGACTAAGTTGCAAGACCTCACAAACGTTAACAGAAGGCTTACTAAAAGGGAATTTAAAAAGATCGTTAAACATCCGTCTCACGGTGCGAAGATGCTAAAGAGGTCGCTTCTACCAGGGATATATATACAGGCGGTCCTGCAACATCATGAAAGAGAAGACGGGTCTGGTTATCCTTACGGTCTCAAAGGTCGCAGGATTCATGAATATGCAAAAATTGCGGGGTTGGCCGACATCGTTCAAGCCCTGAGCCAGAACCGTCCCCACCGTCCCGCCGTCCCTGCATACGAAGCCGTAAAAACAGCGGTGGAGGGTTCGAGTGACTTCTTTGAACCAAGGATTGTAAAGGCGCTTGTGCAGGCGTTGGGCGTCTATCCAGTTGGAACGGTGGTGGAATTAAGTTCTAGAGAAGTTGGGAAAGTAATAGAAACCCCACCCGACACCCCTTTAAGGCCAATAATACAAGTGTTTAGAAAAAATAACGGTGAAGATGTCCGGCCAAAGATCCTTGACCTGTCACAAAATACCAACATACAGATTAAAAAAATTCTTAATGAAAACTAAGAGACAAGTGTTTGTACGCAAGAGTTAGCGGCAGTACGGCTACCATACTTACCCTTCATCTTTAAAGATATCCAACCTCTAACGTAAACATATTTACGCAATTATTTCACTTCATCGGGAATGCGTTATTCCACCCACGACGCCTGAAAGGCCGGATCTTCAATCTCCTCATAGTTAGACGTAGACGTATATAACTCCCCCCCCCGGCGCCACGTTTCAGGAAGCGGAGGGCACCCAAGACTGCCTCCTTTTGGCTTGCCCTGATGGACGTACAGGGAGTATAATATTTGCCGCTTTAAACTCAGGGATGAAACCCAGGGAAATACTGTGAACATAGAGAGCGGGACGAGGTCGCACCCCGCTGTCGACAGTCGGCTCAGTCTGGCAAACAACCTCAGCAGGTCTGTGGGCACGAAAACCTCAACCACGTGTAATATGCTCAGTAACACTTACGACACGAGAAACAGGAAAGGTGCTCACTTTTTGCCCACGCGGGAGGTCATATGAGGGAAGACCCGAAAAAATCGAGAACACCGGGCTGCTGAATGTGCCGGCTCTAGGATAACGCGGGCCCGTAGCTCAGCCGGTAGAGCAGTGGACTCATAATCCATTGGTCCCAGGTTCGAACCCTGGCGGGCCCACTTATTTCACAAGGACTTACGAAAAACACAGATGTCGAACTGTCAAACGATTGTAAAGTAAAATTTTTTTTAAACCCCTGCTACACCCTGTTGCTCCACTTCCTCAGTAAGGCCCAGCCTGTTTTCAAGTATGCCTATGGCCCTTGTCTTGTACTGCGGTACGCAAACTAACCCCTGCCTATCCCCAGGTAATTGAAGCCCTTCTGCCGCATCTCATCAGGGTCGTAGACATTCCGCGCATCAACTACGTTGGGCGCCTTCAAGAGCCTCTTTATCTTTTCCTTATCCAACTCCCGGAACTCGTTCCACTCGGTCATGATGATCAGGGCGTGACAGCCCTTCAGTACCCTGTAGGGGTCACTGAAATACTTTACGCCCTTTAAAACCTTTCTTGCCTGGTGTTCGGCCTCGGGGTCGAAGGCACGTATCTTTGCACCCAGTCTCTGGAGTTCCTGTATCACGGTTATGGCAGGGGCCTCTCTCACGTCGTCGGTCTTCGGTTTAAACGCGAGCCCCCATATCGCAATGTTCTTCCCTTTGATCCCGGGCAGCAACTTCTTCAACTTCCTGACAACCACCTTCCTCTGCCTAACGTTTACACCGTCTACGGCGTCAATAATCCTGGAACTAACCTTGTGTTGTTTCATGATCTGGGCCAGACCTTTCACGTCTTTAGGAAAACACGACCCACCGTAGCCGGCACCTGCCTGAAGAAACCTGGGGCCAATCCTCTCATCCAACCCCATCCCCACGGCTACCTGCTTTACGTCCGCCCCTACCTTCTCGCACAACGCCGCCAGCTCGTTCATGAACGATATCCTCGTGGCCAACATGGCGTTAGAGGCATATTTTATCATCTCTGCCGTTCGTACACTGGTAAAGAGAATGGGTTTGTCTGCCCGGGCAATACCCTTGTAGATAGATGCCATAATCGCTCGTGGTCTCTGGCTGTCTACGCCAATCACTATCCTGTCAGGGTTGGTGAAATCCTGGATGGCCTCTCCCTCCCTGAGGAACTCCGGATTTGATACAACGTCAAACTCTATTGGTTGATTCTGGTTTTTCTTTATGTTCTTGATTACCTCTGTAGCACTACCTACCGGAACGGTACTCTTGGTCACAATGACCTTGTAGTCGTTCATGTGCCTGCCAATCTCACGCGCGACCTTCTTAACAGAAGTGAGGTCTGTCTCGTGGTTCTGTCCGGGAGGTGTCCCCACAGTTATAAAGATAACCTGTGAGGCCCTTACTGCCCTTCTCATGTCCGTACTGAAGGACAATCTCTTTTCCTTTACGTTCCTATGGAGCATGTCATGCAAGCCGGGTTCATATATGGGTATTACGCCCCTTCTCAGCTTGTTTATCTTCTTGCCGTCTATGTCAACACATATCACCTCGTTGCCAAGGTCGGCCAGGCATGTGCCAACTACAAGTCCAACGTATCCACAACCTATGCAGGAGATATTCATTTTCTAGCCTTTGCGTTTTACAGAATTGTTTCTTCTGGCATCGGGAACTAAGAACCGATATTATTTATGAAAATTACTGCCCAACAATATA
>JAZGAY010000213.1:0-4089 GCA_036475985.1 Candidatus Brocadiales bacterium | reverse complement strand
CTTCCTTTTTCGTAATTTCCTGAGTTTCCTGAGACATGATTTTGCCTGCTACTGGATGTGGTCCAGTCGGTACTGTGAGAGCTTGGCGGGCCTGCTTTCGGGTGCAAGCTTAACGGCCTCTTCATAGGCCTTTATGGCCTCGTCTTTTCGGCCCAACTTTTCGTAGCACCTGCCAAGGTCCCATTTCTCTTGGACCAGCAGGAGCGGGTTGTCCGCCGGTGCATTACCCTTCAGGTACATTATTGCTTCCTCCAGGCGGCCGTCTTCCTCGCTGGCATAGCCAAGGGACTGCCTCACGAAAGGCACCAGCCCGTGGCCGCCGTAGCCGTCCAGAAACTGCTTGTACGTCTCGATGGCATCGGTGTATTCCTTCGCAGTGTACTGCGTGTTTCCGAGCTCGAACAATATCCAGGGTTTGGTATTTTTGGGGGCTGCACCCTCTTCCAGCATGAACCTGTACTGCTCTACGGCATTGGAAAGCGTTTTTTCCCTGGACTTCTCGTCCTGAAACTTGGAGACACTTACGTCCAGCGACAGCGCACCAATCTTGGACCAGGCCGCTTCATGTTGTCTTCTGCTTTTATCAAGGTGCATTACCATGACTATGGTGATGGCCGAAACGAATATCACCGTCAGCACAACTGTAATCTTGTGTTCAAGTATCCAGTCAAGGGCCTTCTGCCCCGCCTCCATCATCTCTTCCGGTGTCATCTTTTTAGAGACTCCTTCCGCCCCTGAAACAACCTTTCCGTCTCTTCAAACAGTCCTTGTACCTCGTCGGGTCCGAGCCCGGCTCCCAGGGCCACCTTTTCCGCCTCCGCCCTGCTCAGCAAATCACCCGGCGCGTGTGCGTCAGAGCCAAAGACCAGGACGGCACCCGTTTCCCTAGCTACCGTCGCAATGTGGCCGTTTGTCAATGAATGACCCTTTCTGGCAGATATTTCAAGTCTTACGCCGAGTTTGGCCGCAAGTGCGGCATCCTCCTCGGTTATCAGGCCCGGGTGTGTCAGAACGTCGGCCCCCGATTCGATGCCCGCACGGTTTGTTCCGGGCATGACGGGTTCGACGATGGTTTCTCCATGGACCAGTACCAGCTCCGCCCCCAGCTCCCTGGCGCGGGTTACAAGGCGCGACATATGGGCAGGCGGTATGTGTGTAAGCTCTGCACCTGCTTTTACTTCCAGCCCCATAACACCGCTCAACTGTCTTGACGCCTCGGCAAGTCCAGGTACCACGAAGTCTATGTTGGATGCGTCCACGTGGTCAGAGATCACCAAGCCCTTCAGCCCGACCACCTCGGCCCTGCGCGCAAGCTCCGACGGCAGCAACTCTCCGTCGGATAATATGCTGTGGGAGTGTAAATCGAACATAATGGTCTGTATCCTTAATCTCCAGAAAAATAAATTATATCGGACGGAATGACCGCCTGCAAGTTAAATCATTTCTGCACATCATGTTATGTGGCAATGAGAATTCTGGTGGAAGAGACGTGTTGTAACGCACTGCAATAAAGTATAATAATCCACCGGAGAAGATACTGGTTTCCTGTAGTCTCACCATCTATAAAAAGAGGTGATGGTATGGTAGATCCAGCCGACATACTCATTGTGAATGCAGCAGAGGTGCTCACCCTCGGCGGGGCGTCGGACTCACCCAAGACAGGCGCGCAGATGAACGACCTGGGCATCATTCATAACGGTGCACTGGCCATCAAGGACGGACGTATTGTAAACATAGGCCCCAATGATGAGATACATAAATTGTACGTGGTCGATGCCCTGGAGAAAATCGACGCGAGCGGCAAGGTGGTGATGCCGGGATTTGTCGACCCTCATACGCACACCGTCTTCGGCGGTTCAAGGGTAGACGAGTTTGAGCTCAGGCTGAAGGGCAAGAATTATCTTGATATCTTAAAGGAAGGCGGAGGAATACTCAGCACGGTCAGGGCCACCCGCAAATTATCCCTGGAGGAACTTGCGGACGTAAGCGAACCTCATCTCGATAACATGCTCCTCTACGGCACCACTACAGCGGAGATAAAGAGCGGCTACGGGCTCAGTGTTGACGAGGAGCTGAAGATACTCGGCGCCATAGAACGCCTTGACAAAAGACATCCGCTTGGCACCGTTCCCACCTTTCTGGGCGCGCACGCGGTGCCGGAGGAATTTGGGGGGAACAGAAAAAGATACGTTGAGGAGGTCCTGTCCATGCTGCCGGTGATGAAAAAGAAGGGCCGTGCCAGGTTCTGCGACGTCTTCTGCGATGAGGGGGCGTTCTCGCTCGATGACGCGGGAAAGATACTCTCAGCAGCAAAAAGACTGGGCCTGGGTGGCAAGCTACACGCATGTGAGTTCAAGGATGTGGGGGCGGCGTTTCTGGCCGCTGAACTGGGCGCCACCTCGATAGACCACCTCGACCACGTGAGCGAAGAGGGCATCAAGGCCCTGGCCAAGAGCAAGATAATGGGCGTGCTGCTGCCGGGTGTCCCGTTCTTTTTGGGACAGGAGAACAAGGTGCCGGCAAGGCGGATGATAGAGGCAGGGGTACCGGTGGCACTGGGTACGGACTTTAACCCGGGCTCGTGCCCCACGGTGAGTATGCAGATGATAATCTCACTTGCATGCCTCGATATGGGACTGACGCCCGGCGAGGCAATAAGCGCCGCTACCATAAACGCCGCCCACGCCCTGGGCCTCGGAAGGCGCGTGGGAAGCCTTGAGATGGGCAAGATGGCAGACGTAATCGTACTCAACATACCCAGCCACAGGTATCTCCCCTATCAGTTCGGCATAAACAACGTTGATACGGTGATAAAGACGGGCGAGATAGTCGTTGAGCGCAAAAGGATAGTCGGCAAGTACAGGTGACCGTAGTCGATCATTGGTGCAGGGGCCTCCGCCATAGGCGGACAACTTGCCCCTACGGCTTATCCCCTGAGTTTAAAGGCTATAAATGAGAGGCCCAGGACGACAGATGAGCTTGCCGCTGCCGTGGGGCCGTAGGGAAGGTCTACGAGGTAAGAGATAAAGAAGGCGAGGGTGGCGGTAGAGACCCCCTGCACACATGACACGATGAAGACGTTGCTCAGCCGCTTACACAGGATAAGGCCGTTTATGGGCGGGAGGATTATGGCCGCGACTATCATCAGGTTGCCGGCTATCATTATCCCTATGGCTATGCCGGCGCCGATACTGAGATAGAGTATAAGATTCCAGAAGGCCGCCTTTATACCAAGGGCACGCGCCATGTCGTAGTCAAACGACACAAATACGATTTCCTTGTAGAACAACAGGTGTACGGTGATTATGGTCACCACCACGCCCAGGGCAATATACACCTGCGTTGGAGTGACGGCCAGGACGTTGCCGTATACGATGTTTTCTATCTCGTGTATCCCGAGTGCGCTCTTGGCCATCAGGAGGATTGTGACTGCCGAGGCGGTTATAAAGCCGATACCGATAATCGCCTCCTGTGAGAGTCTTTTGCCGCCGGGGTTTCTCGACATGCCGAGCATCCCCAGGAGGGTGAAGAGCATGGAGAATATCATCGGCGGGAGGCCCAGTAGCAGGGCAAACGCCACGCCGAAGGAAGATATCTGGGCAACGGCCACACCCACGAATATTATCCTCTTCAGTACGATATAGACCCCCAGATAAGAGCATATAAACGACACAAGGATTATGCCCGCTATGGCATGTCTGAAAAGGCTTATGGTAGTAAAGAAATCATCCATAGTTGTTCGCGCGTTCCAGGTGTAGTATTGCCTTCTGGCCGTCCACCTCGAAAATCTTTACTTTCATAGCATAAATTTTTTCCAGGTTTTTCTCGGTAAGGATGTCTTGCAGTTTGCCAACGTACAGTTTATCTTTGTCTATGATGGCCAGTTTTTCGACGTAATTGGCCATGACGTTCAGGTGGTGGCTTACCATGAGCACCGTAAGATTCTGGTTCAGATGCAGGTCGCGTATCAGCCCCATAATCTCGCGTTCGCCCTTGATATCGAGGCCGTCGGTTGGTTCGTCCAGGATCAATATAACGGGATGCCCGGCCAGGGCCCTTGCTATAAGGACACGCTGTTTCTGCCCTCCG
>JAZGAY010000212.1:0-6504 GCA_036475985.1 Candidatus Brocadiales bacterium | reverse complement strand
ATTTGAGACCAGGGAGGAGGTGTTCAGGGTAAGAGGTGTGCCGGAAGATGTTAGAGAGAAAATCTATAGCAGCGTCCACGGCCCAATTTTTAATATGGATGAGTCAAGAAATACTGCGTACAGTAAGGCGATGACGTTCCGGGGCGAGGAGTCAAGGTCGTTCGAGAGTTTTCTCTCTATTGACAGGGCCCGTTCGATAGAGGACTTTGCCGGGGCGGTCAGACCGATTGCCCTGAGCTTCAACCTTTTCTGTGCCGCGTCCGACGGCCGGATAGGGTTCTGGCATGTGGGAAGGTACAGGGTCCCCGCAGAGGGCGTTGACCCGAGGCTGCCTGCATCGGGCACGGGCCGGGAGGAATGGCAGGGATTCGTGCCGTGGGACGAACTGCCGCATGTTGTTGGTCCGCAGGAGGGGCTATTGGCTAACTGGAACAACAAGCCGTCAAAGGGCTGGGATAACGGCGACAACATGCCCTGGGTGGGCGAGCACAGGGTCTTGCAGATATTGTCGCTGATGGCCGATAAGGACAGGATTACGATTGATGACCTGAAGGCGGTGCCGGAAGGAATTGACAGTCACGGGACGTACCAGCAGGTGGTAGAGCTTACCGGCGAGGGTCCAACGGTCTTGAGCATTTTGCCGCCCGGTGAGAGTGGTTTTGTTGACAAAACAGGTGTGCCGGACCCGCATTATATGGACCAGAGTGAGCCGTTCGACGCCTGGCAGTATAAGCCCGCCCGCTTTATGGGCGGAGACGCCGACCGGGACGGCATCTCCGACCGGGACGAGGCCCGTAGGGGAACAAACCCCTTTCTCAAGGATTAGAAAGACATAGCATTCTTTTCTGGCAAAAGATTTTTAGGGGGAAAAAGATGCCATGAGAAACATCCTTTGGCTTTCTATGTTGAACCTGTTTTTGTTTCTTGCTGTGCAATCTGTTGAGGCCGTTCAGGTCAACCTTACGGAGAAGGAGGTCCGGGAGGCCGTCGACTATGGAGAGAGATATTCTCGCACGATATTTAGCAGTGTTGTGGTTGACCCTGCCTGTTTTGGCCCCTGGCCGGCCATTAACGGCGGGCTTGTAAGGAGCAAGTTCATAGACCTGGCCGTTAAGGCGGCCATGAGAAAGGCGCAGCGCCAGAAGATTACCGAAGAAGATATAAGGGAGGTAGTGGACTCCGGCGCCCTGAGGGTCATGGTGCGTACCAGAAGGGACGCAACCATCTCACTTAAACAGGGCGAAAAAATAATTGAACCGCAGGATGTATCTTACAAGGACCCCTGCTGTGAACTGTGCGAACTCTTTGACGAAAAGGCGGACAAGAAAAACCATGAATTTATTACGGCCAGTTTTCCTTACTCAGAATTCAATCCCTCCCGCGTGGTGACCGTAATCGTTAAGGACGCAGACGGGGACACACAGGAATATCGCATGAGTCTATCAAAAATCAAATGAAGAACCTTTATTACCGTTCTGTTGCGATTGGATTAATGTTTGTAAGAATAGTGGGTTCTCGGTGTAATCGGGCTTACGGACGGAGTATAATCTGTAATATATAATAATATGGTAGGGTTGGAAAGGGCCTTTGCAGTATTAATATCCTGCCAGACATGGGGGTATATAGGCATATGTCGGTGAATCGGCTACCCTTAGACCCTGCCGCCTGTCTGCAATTTTGGCTTGACAGCAGACCACCTTGTCGACTTATAATGAAAAGTTGGCAAAGAGAATCTCAGCGTCTGGTTACTCATAGGAATTGACTAATAAATAATACGGGGCAGATTCCGCGTGAATTTGACGAAGGACCTCTTTCAAGAAGAACTCATAGAACGCCTGTTCTGGTTTATACGCCTCAGGTGGTTTGCTGCAGGCGGGGTTCTTGTGGCGATATGGTTGGCGAATATGGGGGGGTTGATTGAAACCCTTCCGCCGCTTGTGGTCATCTCTCTAGTCCTTCTGGGCCTTAACGCACTCTTCTATTTTCACGCCAACAGTGTCAGGGAAAACCCCGCACGGGTGGCCACCAACGCCAGAATGCAGATTATCAGTGACCTCGTAATCCTTACCCTGCTGATACATTTCTCCGGCGGTGCCGAGAACCCGTTTTTGTTCTTCTTTGTGTTCCACACCATCCTGGCGAGCATTCTTCTGGGGAGGCGAGAGAGCTATATCTTCGCCTTTACGGCCATGATTCTCTTTGGGACTATGGTCCTCTTGGAGTACTCAAGTATAGTGCCGCACCACTGTGTGCTTCTTCATAGCCAGTTCATAGGGATTAAGGTGCCTGACCTGTGGAAGAACCCGGTCTATCTGTTTATAACCTTTTTTGTATTTGCCACCACGTTACTTATTTCCACCTATCTTACGAACTCTGTGGCAACCAGGCTTAGGGAGCGGAGCCGCTGGCTCAGGGCACTTCAGGAGGAACTCCTCCGTGTGGAAAAGGACAAATGGCGCGCCGTCCTTGAGTGCATGAGGGAGGGGGTTGTGTTCGTGGACAACGAGGGCAAGGTTACCTTCTTTAATGCATCGGCCTCCGAAATTAAGGACGTGGCACTGACGCAGTGTTACCCCAGTGGCGACGGCAAGGCTCCGGAAGAAGGCGTTGAATCATGTGGAAAGGATAATTCCAGCGACTCTTCTTGCACGCTGGAGATTGGCGGAAGGGTCTACGAGAGTACCAGTTCCTCCATAGAGGACTCCGAAGGCAAACAGCTGGGAAAGGTTATCGTAAGCCGTGACATCACCGAGAGGAAGGAGATGGAGCGGAAGCTGATACACCAGGAAAAGATGACCGTTATCGGGAGGATGGCGTCGGGTATAGCGCACGAGTTAAATAATCCCCTGGGGGTTATCTCCATGTTCACTCAGATAGCCGTGAAAAAGGTTATGCCGGGCGAACCCGTTCGCGAATATCTCGATACCATCAGTAGAAACACGGACATATGTAAAAAGGTAATACAGGGCCTTTTGACCTATGCCCGTACGGGCCCGACACACAGCGAAAGCGTCGACCTTAACCAGTGCGTTCAGGATGTACTATATATGTGCAAGCCGCTGATGGACAAACATAATGTTGTCCTGGAGACCGAGCTGGACCTGGACCTGCCAAAATATGAAGGTGACCCCGACCAGTTGCGCCAGGTGTTTATGAACCTTGCGATGAACGGTATTCAGGCCATGGAGGGCGGCGGTAAGCTCAAGGTGACGTCAGAGATAAGCGGCAGAGCCGATTCCAACAAGACCATTCGCATTATCTTTAAGGATGAGGGTGAAGGTATTTCACACAAGGAGTTGTCCAAGATTTTCGAGCCGTTCTATACAACCAAGCCCGAAGGTGTCGGAACGGGTCTCGGGCTTTCCATCTGTAAAAACTTCTTGGAGGGTCATGGCGGCACGATTATTGTAGACAGTGAAGAGGGTAAGGGTACCCGGTTTATTATCCTGTTGCCCCTCAAGAAAGGCGCCGGTAAACTGGAGGAAGCACCGTCAGAGAAATCTGCAGGACTTGTGTAAATTATGAAAGATAAGCAGTTTGACCCGAAACCAAATATTTTAATAGTAGACGACCAGCAGGACATAGCCCGTGGGCTTGCGCTTGTCTTAACCGAGATTGGTACAAAGGTGACGACCACCTCTTCCGGGGAGCAGGCGCTGGAGTACATTAAGAAGAACCCGGTGGACGTGGTGGTGACTGATATCCGTATGCCCGGCATAGGCGGCATATCGCTCCTTGAAAAGATCAAGGAATTCCGCCCGAAGATAGAGGTCATACTCCTGACGGCCTACGGTTCTATTGAATCTGCCATAGAGGCCATGAAAAAGGGGGCCTATCACTACGTTACCAAGCCATTTAATAACGACGAACTTATTATAGTAGTCAAGCGCGCCATCCAGGAAAAGAGGTTTCACGAAGAGCTTGAATATCTGCGTGAGACGGTAAGTAAGAGCTACGCGTTTGAGAATATAATAGGCCGTAACTGGAGGATGCAGGAGGTCTTTGAGACGATAAGAAAGGTGGCCCCTTCAAAGGTGTCGATACTGATACACGGCGAGAGCGGCACCGGTAAGGAGCTCATCGCCAGGGCCATACACCAGAACAGCCCGCGCGACAAGCATTGTTTCCTGGGCTTAAACACCGCTGCACTTCCCGAGAACCTGTTAGAGGCAGAACTGTTTGGATATAAGAAAGGCGCGTTTACAGGGGCCGATTACGATAAGAAGGGGCTTCTGTCTCAGGCCTCACAGGGCACCATGTTTCTTGACGAGATAGGCAGTATGTCTTTGGCCTTCCAGAGTAAGCTCTTAAGGGTCATTCAGGAGATGGAGGTCACGCCGGTAGGTGCCACCGAGCCCATGGCGATAGATGTGCGCTTTATTTCAGCCACCAATATAGACCTCGAAAAGGCCGTAAAAGAAGGTGGTTTTAGGGAAGACCTTTATTACAGGCTTAACGTGGTGAGGCTTAACGTGCCGCCGCTTCGGGAGAAGAGGGAGGACATCCCGCTCCTGGCCAGCCACTTTGTAGTGAAGTGGAATGAAGGCGGTAAAGAAAAGACCCTGAGCCCCGGGGCAATCAGGAGGCTTATGGAGTATGAATGGCCCGGCAACGTGAGAGAATTGGAGAACGTGATCCAGCGCTGCATCCTAGTTGCAGAAGGAGACGTCATCCAGGCGACCGACATCATTATGGGTCATGAGCAACTTCCGTGGCTTGCAGAGACCGAAGGCTTTAGCGGTACCACCTACGACAAGGCCAAAGAAGAGGTCTTCAGGCGTTTCCAGAGAGAATATTTTACGAGCCTGCTAAGCAAGTGTAACGGCAATATAACCCTTGCGGCCGAAAAGAGCGGCATCACGAGAACCGCCCTGCACCGTATAATCAAGAAACTGGGCCTCTCGGAGGATATACTCAGCATGCGAGATTCAGTCCCGCAGGTTACCTCCAAATAAGGGCGCGCTTACCGAGGTATACGAGAGTGTAAACCCATGGGCACAACCGTAACTGCCCATTACCACTAGAATTACATCAATCATCCACCATTCAGACACTTTCCCCGCCAATTGGATGTAACACCTCTGCCCGGGCGGCAACCCGTACCACGTCCGATACCGGCATATAACGCTTTCTGTAATCCTCATAATATCAATGTGTTACGTGGTTTTGTTTGTGTGCGCGGTATTTAAAGCGCCTTGCAACCAATAAGGCATGCCAATTGCTCTCTTATTATATCGTAGGGCTAAGATTAGTATTTTAGGTATGTTAAGCAGCAGGAAATTATAAGATTACGGCTAAAGCAAGCAGCGATTGAATTAGGAGGCAAAGAAAGTGGCGTATAATATTACCGAAAAATGCATAGGTTGCACGGTATGTGCCAAGAAGTGCCCGGTGGGCGCCATAGACGGGGAGAAGAAACAGCTGCACGTCATAGACACCGTTGCTTGTATCGACTGCGGTGTGTGTGGCAGCTATTGTCCCGTTGATTGTATCAACGATGAGATTGGTCGCCAGACCTTCAAGTTAAAGAGAACAAGACCGGTCGCGGTGGTGACATCGGAGCGGTGCAGCGGATGCGAAAATTGTGTCCATGTGTGTCCGTTTAATTGTCTTGAGATGACAGCGGACCCGTCGGGCAATGGCTATTATAAGGTCGCGCACAATGCTCGTCCGAAGAATTGCGTTGCGTGCGGGATGTGTGAGATGGTGTGTGGCGACAAGAGGTCTATTCAGGTACGCTGGCCAAGCGGTACGCATTGCACCAGCCTCTCAAGAGATATTCCCGAAGATGCTATAGCTGAGGGCCAATTCGGGGCACAGGAGGTTGCAGAAGAAGTTAGTGTCTAATCAGTGGGCAATTAGACAGGGAGGGGAAAAATGGCATATAGTATTGATGACAAATGCATAGGTTGCACAATATGTGCGCAAAAATGTCCCGTAGGGGCCATTGAAGGGTCGATAAAAGGGATGCACGTCGTTGACCCGGCGTTGTGCACTGACTGCGGCGTATGCGGCAGCTTTTGCCCCGTTGATTGTATATACGATGAACTGGGGCGCCAGACCTTCAAGGTACAGCAGGGCAGGCCCAATGCGGTAGTGGATTCCACGTACTGCAGCGGTTGCACAAGGTGTGTGACTGTGTGTCCGTCCAGTTGCTTGGAGATGGTCGAGGACCCGTCGGTTGATGACTCTCATAGGGGAATAGCGAGGAACGCCCGCCCAAAGGACTGCGTGGGCTGCAGGCTGTGCGAGGTGATGTGTGGTTCTAAACGTGCCATCAAGGTGTACTGGCCGGACGGCGACCGCTGCGTCCACCTCCAGGAGAAGCATCAAAAAGTTGAGCTGGAAGTCGGTACATAACAATATCGTCGAGTAGAGACGTTTTCACTAATTCTTGAACTTTTACGAACTTTAACAAAACGAGGGCTGAGGGCCTATCTGTAGCACATAAATTAATCCCCCCAAGACATTGGCTTGCAGAGGGCCGATCTCCAACAAAATAGA
>JAZGAY010000211.1:0-3004 GCA_036475985.1 Candidatus Brocadiales bacterium | reverse complement strand
GAGACGTTTCTTGACAACTGTCACGGGTTTCAGAGGCCGGGGGGACGTACGGTGGCAATTAGTTTTCACTCGCTTGAGGACCGTATTGTTAAGCATACATTTCTCAAAAATTCTCGAGCCGGCACATACCGCATCCTTACCAAAAAACCGATTCGGCCTTCCCAACAGGAGGTTCAGGAGAATGTACGCTCAAGGAGCGCGAAGTTAAGGGCTATGGAGAAAATCTGATATGGCAATGATTCGCGTCGTAATCCTATTGTTTATTACAACCGTGATGGCGATGGGTGTGTTATGGCATGCCAGGCAGACAATAAGCACGGGTTACAGGATAACTGCTTTAGAGAAGAAAAAGGCCATCCTGGCGGAAAGAAACCGCATGTTGGAGGGCCAGATAAGTGCGCTGAGATCTCCGGGGAATATATTGAAGAGCCTGGATGAAATGGACCTCGAGCTCCTACCTCCCGGTGAAAACGGCGGTGAGGTGGCGGGTCTTATTAAGAAAAAATTGCGCAAAAAGAACGGAAAGAAAAATGTCCGTTAAACAAAAGGCGAGAGGCCTACCGGAAAATGGACTATAAAACATTTTCAGAGAGTGCAAGGTTATTTGGCGTACCTGCAACAGAGAAACACTATGAGGATGCAGAGGCCTTTATTGAGAAGTTTGGCACCGAGCTTAATATGGCTGCAAAGGCATATATGGACAGTTCTTTGGCAAAGTGCAGTCCCGTCATTCTGGCCGAGACGGTTTCGGGGATACAGAATAATCCACATAGTAGTACGAGTTACCTTGAAGGCATATTGGTGTACGCCTTTATGTCCGGGTTTCTTGCGGGTAAGGGTTGCTTCAGTGAGATAGAGGACTACAAGTTGAAGCAGCTTATGGAGAATGGGGACCTTTAGAGTGCGCAGGTGGAGTTGTTGAAGGGAGTAGAGGACTTGTGTAAAGACGTGCGACTTAATTAGCGATGCAGAATGTGGGTGAGATATCGCGTTGATTGATAGTAACAATAACAAAATAAGTAAGGAGAGGGAAGTGAGACCCTACATATTTGTTGTTGTTTTGTTTGTCATATATCTTGTTCTGGCCCTGCAGCTCGGACGCATTCAGCTTGTCGACCACGACAAGTACCAGAAACTGGCCGATAGACAGCATTACAAGAGAATAGAGATGCCTGCGCATCGGGGGGCCATCCTGGACCGGAACGGCAAGATACTGGCACACTCTATTGAGACCAACTCCATATACGCCGATCCCAAGGAGGTAGAAGATAAGGTCCGTGTGTCCAGGGAACTAGCGGATGCCCTGGGCCTCGACGTCTCACGGGTGCGAAAGACGCTTGGCAAGGATAAAAGGTTTGTATGGATAAAGCGAAAAGTTAGTAAGAAGGAAGTACAGACGGTTGAAGAATTGGCTCTGGCAGGCGTAGGCATTCAGAAAGAGGGCAGGCGTTCATATCCCTGTGGCAGGTTGTTAAGCCATGTATTAGGTTTTGTGGATATTGACGAGAGGGGACTCGAGGGTGCCGAGCTCAGTTTCAACGGCCGGCTCTCGGGTAGACCCGGCTGCAAGGTGATTACCAGAGACGGTTTGCAGCGCGCCATATTTGATGCAGAGAACCCTTACACATCGCCTGTCGACGGTGACAGTGTAATACTGACCGTTGACCTTGCCCTGCAGCATATCCTTGAAGAGGAGCTGGACAAGACCTTCGAGAAGTGGAAGCCTAATTCTGCAACCGTTATAGCCATGGACCCCTCAACGGGTGAGGTCCTTGCATTATCTAACCGTCCAACATTTGACCCCAATCTCTTTACCCTTTCTTCCGCAGACCAGAGGCGAAACAGGGCCATTACCGACTCTTATGAACCTGGCTCCATAATGAAGCCTCTTGTAGTCAGTGGTATATTGCAGCGGGGACTAGCCAGCCCGAAAGACAAGATCTTTTGCAGCAACGGTGTCTACAAGATTGGAAGGAGGACGTTACGCGACGTCCATCCCTACGGCAACCTGACCGTAGAGGAAATCGTTGTCCATTCCAGCAATATAGGCATGTCTAAACTGGCCGCGCTGAGTGATGTGAAGGGGTTGTACGAGGATTTCAGGCTCTTCGGCCTTGGTCGGCCAACCGGCATAGGGCTTCCGGGAGAGGTGGGAGGCACGCTGAGGCACTATAGGAAGTGGACCAGTTATTCTACGGCTTCGGTTGCCATGGGATATGAGGTTGCGGTAACGCCTCTACAGATGATTACGGCGTATTGCGCCATTGCCAACGGCGGGGTGTTGTTGAGGCCCAGGATAGTAAAGGCGATAGCAGATAACGAAGGCACAACGATAAAGGAACACTTTGGGCCGGAACCCAGGAGGCGGATACTTGACAGAGAGTTGGCTACCGGAGTTATGACCCCTGTTCTGACCAGGGTTGTTAGCGAGGGCACCGGGAGGAGAGCTATGATTAAGGCCCGCAAGGTGGCGGGGAAGACCGGTACCTCCAAGAAGGTCAAACCGGATGGAAAGGGCTATACGGAAAAGGCATATGTAAGTTCATTTATAGGATATGCACCTGCGGACAAGCCTAAGATATGTGTTCTGGTTGTGGTGAATGAGCCCCATGGCGGTGCGTATTACGGTGGTACGGTAGCGGCCCCGCTGGTAAGGGAAATACTCAAACGCTCACTCAATTATATGGATAGCACCGTCTCTTGTGCCAAGGGTACTGATGTAGGCAGAAAACTTATTTAACGGTTTAATGGAGAGGCCGATAGTTATGAGGCTGGCCGAACTTTGTGACTACACTGTGGGAGGGCGGGACAACGGTCATAGTGGTCTCGACGGGGAGATTACCGGAATAGCCTGCGATTCAAGAAAGGTTGCGCAGGGGAACTTGTTTGTGGCAATTCCGGGTACCTGTGTCGATGGCCACGATTTCGTAGATGAGGCGTTAAGCAGAGGGGCGGCAGCCGTGGTCACTGAGAGAGAAGTGCGGTTGCCAGAGAACGTCCCCAA
>JAZGAY010000210.1:0-3564 GCA_036475985.1 Candidatus Brocadiales bacterium | reverse complement strand
GTATCAGCAGACCGGTGGGTGAGAGTTGTACTTTTTTAGACTTTTTTCCCATAAAAAGGCCTCCGGTAACCCTTTGGCTACATATTGTAGCATGACACCATATAAATTTCTATATGGTGTATGGCTTGGAAATATGATGGATGAAAATGCGGTGGGGATTATGCAGAGAGACCCCCATTCTACATGGGAAAAGGTTGTAGGGTGAAGAAAAGATACGGTGGTAGAGTCTTCTCGGCGGTAAAGGGTCTGTTATTTAAGGCCGTATTTGTCGAGCTTTCGGTAGAGAGTGCGCTCGCCTATACCCAGGAGTTTTGCGGATACGCCCCTGTTGCCATTGGCGGAGGCCAGGGTATCCTTTATGAGGCTCCGTTCCATCTCTTCAATAGATACTCCCACAAACGGTTCTTGCCCGTGAGTCCTTCCGGCGTCGCCCATGAATATGTGGCCTGGAATATCCTCCACGCCCAGGACGTCATCCTGTGCCAATACCACCATGCTCTCGATGCAGTTCTTGAGCTCTCTGACATTGCCCGGCCACGAGTACTGAAGCAGTCTCTTTCTTACCTCCGGCCCGAGAGAATTCATCTGCTTACCATACATCCGCGAATATTCCTCTACGAAGGTCTCTATGAGGTGGGGTATATCTTCTTTGCGTTCCCTGAGGGGCGGCAGCTTGAGACAGACCACGTTGAGCCTGAAAAACAGGTCTTCCCTGAACCTTTTCTCCTTTATTAATTCTTCAAGGTTTTGATTGGTGGCGGCGATAATTCTAACATCAACGGAGATTGGTTCGTTGCTACCCACCCTGATGACCTTCCCGTCATCGACGACTCTCAGGAGTTTTGCCTGTGCCGAGAGGGACATGTCTCCGATTTCATCCAGGAACAGTGTGCCACCGTGAGCGTGTTCAAACTTCCCCTTCCTCTTAGACATGGCCCCGGTAAACGCACCACGTTCATGGCCGAAGAGCTCGCTCTCAAGCAGTCCCTCGGGGATGGCCGCACAGTTCAGCGCCACAAACGGACAGTTTCTCCTGGGACTGTTGTTATGAATGGCCCTGGCTATGAGTTCCTTCCCGGTACCACTCTCACCGACAATAAGCGCGGTGGCGTTTGTCGGTGAGATCTTACCGACAATGCCTAAGATACGCTTCATACTGGCACATCTTCCGATGATTTCGGAAAGGCCGTCCCCGTCCTTCAGATCGGGTCGGCCTATACCTTCTGCGCCGTTTCTTGTAACGGACTGATTCTCGACCACCTCATCCACCACCATCCTAAGTTGATGGATATTAACAGGCTTTCTAAGGTAGGTAACGGCGCCATTCTGCATGGCCTCAACGGCCGTCTCCACGGTGCCGTACCCGGTGACCAGAATGACCTGCACATCGGGGACCTTCTCCTTGGCCAGCTTGAGTATCTCAATCCCACCAACATCCTTCATTACGAGGTCGGTTATTACTATGTCTAAATTCCCCTGACTCAGGTAACGCCGGGCTTCCCGTCCGCCCGCGGCCACAATGCATTCATAACCCACTTTCTCCAGGCTTTCAGCGGTCGCTCTGGCATGGGCGTCCGTATCGTCAACAATCAACACTCTTGCCTTATGTCTCATAGAACCTTTCACCTGTTCAAGGGCAACCGGACAACGAAACGGCTCCCCTTACCCTGCTCACTATTAACGGTTATAGTGCCGCCGTGTTCCTCTACAATACGCTCAACCGTAGGCAGTCCAAGCCCCGTTCCATTCTTTCTCGTAGAGTAATAGACCTCAAATATCTTGTCGAATTCCGTGCTGTCTATGCCAATCCCCGTATCAACCACCTCTATCCTGATTGCGTCACTATCGTGCACAGTCCGTATAGAGAGCTTACCGCCCTCCGGCATTGCCTGTTGGGCATTGATTATCATATTCAGAAGGGCCTGTTTTATCAGACTCGCGTCCAATCTTATGGGTGGCAAACCAGGCTCGTAACAACGGTCTACCTCCACATTGTTCTTCCTGGCCTCTGGAGCAACAAAATCGACCACCTCATCCACCACCTTGTTCACGTCGTGTTTTTCAAATCTCGGCCGTTTATCATGTGCAAAGCGCAGGAAGTCACTCACGACCTCCTCCAACCTCTGCACCTCCTGCTGGATACCCTGAATCCTGTTCCTGGCGACTTCCCGCCGGCCATTTGTCTCATCGCCGATTTCTTCTTCCAGCAGTTGCAGATTGACGCTCAACACGCTCAAGGGGTTTCTAATCTCGTGGGCAAGTCCAAGGGCCAGGGTATCGAGGGATGGTGGATGCGTTCTATTCTTCCCGGCCTTACGATGTAATCCCGCTCTTTTTCGGTAAAGGACGTAAAGAAATGCCGCTACGCCCATCAGAATTACTACGGCAAAAAAACTTTTATCCATCACCACATGCCAGCTTAAAGGTTGAGCCAGGAAGTATATTCACCACGAAGACCCCCTGGCTCACTTGAGAGCAAAAAAATTAAGAAGATACTCTAGAAACGTTCTGGGCCTGAAGTCCTTTGTCGCTATCTATAAGGTCAAACTCCACGTTCTCGCCGTCTTCAAGGGTCCTGAAACCGTCTCCGCCAATGCTGGAATAATGGACAAAGACGTCTTTACCCCCTTCGTGCTCGATGAAACCGAATCCTTTTTTCGCATCAAACCACTTCACCTTTCCGGTGACCCTTGTAGCCATTCTAATCTCCTCACATTATCCAAAACATTAAAAATACCATAATCAAAAAACGTTGAGAGAGAAATCTGTCTTCCTCTCGGTGATTATATTATTCTCACACCTCCCATTAAGAATAGTTGATAAAAACCGAAATAAAGGGGCCCCCAATCGAATGTTAGCTTGCGGAAGGACTGGTCTCCTTCTGCTCCTTCAGTATAGCCTTCCTGGAAAGCCTTATGCGCTTCTGGTCGTCAATACCGATAACCTTCACATCTATCTCCTGCCCCACCTTTAGCACGTCTTCAACCTTCCCGACATATTCGTCTGAGAGTTCGGATATGTGAAGGAGTCCGTCCTGGCCGGGAAGTACCTCCACAAAGGCACCGTATTCCTTTACGGAACTAACTTTGCCTTTGTAGATCTTCCCCACCTTTACCTCTTCGGTCATCTTCACTATGAAATCTCTGGCCGTCTCCGCCGCCTCAGCAGACTGGGACGATATGGTCACCGTGCCGTCATTTTCTATTTCGACCCTGGCGCCTGTGTCTTCCTGAATCTTCTTCACAACCTTCCCGCCGGGGCCTATAACGGAGCCTATCTTCTCCGGATTTATCTTTATGCGCAACAGTCTTGGCGCATTCTCTGAAATCTCCTCCCTGGGCTTTTCTATGGCCTTCAACATCTCTTTGAGGATGTGTATCCTGCCCTCTCTCGCCTGCCCAAGGGCCTTCCTCATAACCTCTTCGTCAAGCCAGGCTATCTTTAAGTCCATCTGAAGTGCGGTTATGCCCCTCTGGGTGCCGGCCACCTTGAAGTCCATGTCGCCAAAATGGTCCTCCGTTCCCAGGATATCTGAAAGGATTCGCACCTCGTCACCCTCCTTTA
>JAZGAY010000021.1:0-2559 GCA_036475985.1 Candidatus Brocadiales bacterium | reverse complement strand
TCGACAAAAAGACCGCCCTCACCAGAATAGAGCCCCAACAACTGGACCAGCTACTGCACCCTGTATTCGACCCGAAGGCAAAAAAGGTAGTAATAGCCTACGGGCTGCCGGCCTCGCCCGGTGCGGCAACGGGAAAGGTGGTTTTCAGCGCGGAAGAGGCTGAGAAGCTGGCGGCACAAAAGGAGAAGGTCATATTGGTCAGAAAAGAGACCTCTCCAGAGGATGTCGCGGGTATGCATGCTGCACAGGGCATCCTCACAAGCCGCGGCGGCATGACCTCCCACGCCGCAGTGGTGGCCAGGGGCATGGGCAGGTGTTGCGTGGTAGGCGCAGGTGACGTACACGTTGACTATAACGCCCAGCGCTTCACCGTCAACGGCAGCGTGATAAAGCGGGGCGACTACGTCTCGCTGGACGGCACCCTGGGCGAGGTGATGCGGGGGCGCGTAGCTACCATAGAGCCGAAGCTCACCAGTGATTTCAATACGATCATGAAGTGGGCCGATGGGCTAAGAAAACTGGATATAAGGACAAATGCCGACACCCCCGAAGACGCCGCCAAGGCACGGGAGTTCGGCGCACAGGGAATCGGACTCTGTCGCACGGAACACATGTTCTTCGGCGAGCACCGGATAGATTACGTGAGACAGATGATAATGCTTGCGCCCGAGGTAAAGAACCTGAAGGAAAGAATCGATGCACTTAATGACGAGCTTGAGAACGTGCCAAGAGGAGAGAAGGCCGGACTGAAGACCGAACTCGCCGAGGCAAAGCGGGCATGCAAATTCCCTAACTCATTATATAATCAAGCCTTAAAGAAACTCCTCCCCATGCAGAGGGGCGACTTTGAAAAGATCTTCAAGGTCATGAAGGGCCTGCCCGTTACCATACGGCTCCTTGACCCACCGCTACACGAATTCCTGCCACACGACCCCCGTACACAGAACGCCCTTGCCAAAAAGACAGGCATGACCCAGAGGGACCTCTCAGAGGCCGTCGCCCGGCTGCAGGAACTAAACCCCATGCTCGGTCACCGCGGGTGCCGTCTGGGAATCTCCTACAGGGAGATATATGACATGCAGGTAACGGCCATTATAGAGGCCGCCTGTAATATGAAAAAGAAGGGCGTCACTGTTTGCCCGGAGATAATGGTCCCGCTGGTGGGTACCGCTGCGGAGTTCAAGCTGGTAAAGGACAGGATAAACGAACTGGCCAAAGTGATAATGAAAAGGAGGGGCACAAAGATCAAATATCTGGTCGGCACCATGATAGAGCTGCCCAGGGCGGCGCTTATGGCCGATAAGATAGCCGAAGAGGCCGAGTTCTTCTCCTTTGGCACAAACGACCTCACACAGATGACCTTCGGCTTCAGCCGCGACGACGTCGCAAACTTCCTGCCCGACTACATTGAGAAGGGCCTTCTGGAGAAAGACCCGTTCCAGTCCCTCGACCAGAGCGGCGTGGGCCAGCTTATAGAGATAGGCGTCAGGAAGGGCAGGAGCGTGCGGAAGAACTTGAAGATAGGTATCTGCGGTGAGCACGGCGGCGACCCTGACTCCATAGAATTCTGCCACCGCGTGGGTATGAACTACGTAAGCTGCTCACCTTACAGGGTGCCCATAGCCCGCCTCACCGCCGCCATCGCCAACATCCGCGGGGCGGAGATTTCCTCCACAGTGTGACCTACCCTAGACTAGAAGAACAGCCCATATCTTTTGACGTGGCAGCACGTCGTACCCTAGGCCAGGCTGAAAGCCCGCCATAGGTGGCTCTGCCTTTGGTATGACCCTAGGGGGTGCCCATCGAACCCCACACAGCGGCCATTCACACTTCCCTGCTAACAGTAACTTATACCTGTACCACCTGCCGGACACCTTGCTGCGCATGAATATACCACGTATGTGTATTTTTCTTGACATGGGCTTGGCTGTATGGTAATGTTTTTTAACTTTTTTCCTCTTTGAGCGGGGGTGCAAAATGGAGGAAGTGAAGCGCATTGCCGTCATTTCCGACCTTCATCTCGGTGAAGAAGAATGTCTGCTCAATGACTTATTTCTGGCGTCGAAGGCATTCAGTGAAGTTAATGACAAGTTCCACAAAAATGGCCTGAAAGACGCTCAGGCACTTCAGACGCTGCGCAAAAAAAACATAGAGGCACTACGGGACAGTCTCCGTCAACAGGGAGAAATTGACGAACTCATAATACTTGGAGATTTCCTTGATTACGCTCTGGCGCCACTGCATCAGGCACTGGGTAACGCCAGGAGCTTCTTCTCTTCCATTTTATCCGGCACGTCCAATATCAAGAAGATAGTCTTGATTCCGGGCAATCATGACTATCACCTCTGGCAGCTTATCTTTGAGCAGCAGGTAATAACAGATAAAGACTTCCTCAGATTGCTCCCAGACCCGCATG
This sequence comes from Candidatus Brocadiales bacterium, assembly GCA_036475985.1. Taxonomy (GTDB): domain Bacteria; phylum Planctomycetota; class Brocadiia; order Brocadiales; family Bathyanammoxibiaceae; genus Bathyanammoxibius. Next base: position 143 of record JAZGAY010000021.1, on the reverse strand, counting down.
AATACGTAAAGTGGATGGCCGATCAGGATTCAACCTTCTTAAAGGGCCGTTTTACCACAACATTCCTTAACGCCTATCTACCCGACAGCTCCGATACCGTACTGCAGGTACGCTATCCCCACATCTGGAGAAAGGTGGGAGAC
>JAZGAY010000209.1:0-3062 GCA_036475985.1 Candidatus Brocadiales bacterium | reverse complement strand
GCCTTTCGATAATAGAGAGGAACTTTCTTGCGTTCTCCGGCTCCTCAAGCGCGCCGTCCTTCAGGGTCTCCACAAAACCCTTTATTGAGGCAAGCGGCGTCTTGAGCTCGTGAGAAACGTTCGCCACAAACTCACCCCGCATCTCTTCCAGCTTCTTCAGCTCAGTTATGTCATGGGCTATTATGGCCACGCCAAGGTTGCCCTTTGGACCCTTTACGGGCGTTATGTGGAGACGGAATATCCTGTCGGCCGGGAGAAGGTCTGCGGCCTCGAAGGTATGGACACCGCCGTTTGTCAGCGTCTCTTTAACCAACGTATTTAATTTTTGATTATCGAATACTTCGTGGATATATTTGTTCAGTGTCCTCTTTTTGTCAAGGCCGAACATCTTACATGCGGCCCTGTTAATCAGGAACGTCCTCCCGTCCCTGTCCACCGCCAGTACCCCCTCTGTCATGCTGGAGAGGATGGCCGTGAGCTTGTCCCTTTCGTGAACAAGCTCTAGAGTCGTTTCTTCCACTCTTTTGCTCATCTTGCTAGTCCTTGAACTTATACCCCACACCCCGCACCGTCACAATATATGAGGCGTATTTATCCAGTTTCTTGCGAAGTAAGGCGACGTGCACGTCAATGGTCCTGTCTACCACCACGGAATGCTCACCCAGGACACCGCTCATCAGCTGGTCCCTGGTAAAGACCCTTCCGGGCCTCTCGGCCAGAAAATGGAGGAGTTTGAACTCCGTTATGGTGAGCGGTATACTTTTCCCGTTAAGTGAAACCTCGTGCCGCGACGTATCGACGACAAGGTCGTCTATCTTTATAACTTTTTTGGACCTTGCGTCCCGCTCCGGCCTTCTCAGCACCGCCTTAACCCGTGAGGTAAGGATTCTGGGGCTAAAGGGTTTTGTCACATAATCGTCCACGCCCAACTCAAGGCCCGCCACGATGTCCGCCTCGGAGTCCTTGACCGACAAGATTATAATGGGTATGTCGGCCGTCTTGGGGTCTTGTTTGAGCCTCCTGCACACCTCAAGGCCGTCAAGTCTCGGCAACATCAAATCGAGCAGCACAAGCGAGGGATGCCTGCTCCTGGCAATCTGGAGCCCGCCCTCGCCGTCATAGGCGGACACAACCTTGAAACCCTCCTTTTCAAGGTTGTACTGTATTAGCTCAACCAGGTCCTCTTCATCTTCTATGATAAGAATGTCTTTCTTAGGCATCTTTCCTGATAAATTCTTAATCTTATCAAGGCCCTTGTCAACAATATTTCAAAATCTTTCAAGGACCAAAACCCCTGTAAGACTTGTCCCGACATCGCCTTCTTAGCGCAGGGGCGCTGTGGCTGCCTCTATAGACCCGTATATTATACCCATCAGTCCGGTTAGTTCATCCCCGGTTATGGACAGTGGCGGCATGACTACAATTATGTCCCCAAGAGGTCTCAGGAATGCGCCTCTTTTTCTCGCCTCCAGTATCACCCTCTGCCCTATTTTCTCCTCCGGCGGAAAGGTATCCTTAGTCCTCTTGTCCCTTACCAGCTCAATTCCGGCAATAAGACCCAGCTGGCGCACGTCACCCACGGATTTCAGTTCGCGGAGCCGCCCTAAAGACTCGCTGAGGAGTCTTATCTTGGGCTGGATTTTCTCCAGTATTTCCTCACTCTCAAACAGCTCCAGGCTGGCGAGTGCGGCGGCACACCCGAGCGGGTGACCCGTATACGTGTGACCGTGATAGAACGTCTTCCCACTATCCCCCAGAAACGCGTCATATATCCTGTCTGTCGCAAGGGTAGCGGCAAGGGGCATGTATCCGCCGTTAATCCCCTTGGAGAGGCACATGATGTCCGGCATCACGCCCTCATGCTCACAGGCAAACATCCTGCCGGTCCTGCCGAAGCCGGTCATGATCTCGTCGGCAATCAGCAAGACGTCATATCTGTCGCACAACTCCCTGACACCTTTTAAAAAACCTGGGGGATGCACTATCATCCCGCCCGCCCCCTGCACCATAGGTTCCATGATTACGGCGGCGCTCTCACGGCTGTTTTCCTTCATTATCTCTTCCAGCTTCTCCAGGCAGGCCAGTCTGCACGTCTCACTGGAGTCTTTGTGCAAGGGACATCTGTAGCAGTACGGCGAGGGTGCGAACGTGACGTCAAAGAGGAGCGGTTTATAAAGCCCGTGAAGTGCTTGTATCCCGCCAACGCCTACGGCCCCCAGGGTGTCACCGTGGTAACCGTGCTCCAGGGCAATAAACCCCCGCTTTTCCGGTGAACCCGTCTGTTGCCAGTACTGAAACGACATCTTCAGGGCTACCTCTACCGCGGTGGAACCGTTATCCGAATAAAAGACCTTGTTAAGCCCTTCGGGTGTTATCTCCACCAGCCTCTTGGCCAGTCTGACCGCAGGAACATTGGAAAGACCCAGCAGGGTCGAGTGGGCGACCTTGTCGAGTTGCGCCTTCACGGCACGGTCTATCTGCCGGTTACGGTGGCCGTGGATGTTGCACCACATCGAAGATACACCGTCAATATAATCCCTTCCATGAACGTCCTTCAGGATTACACCCTTGGCCTCTTCTATTATGAGGGGCGCTCCCGCCGCCAGGAAATCCTTCATCTGAGTGAACGGGTGCCAGACGTACGCCTTGTCCCACTCCTCCAGTTGACGGGCCTCTTTTATGCGAGTCTTTTTCATCCGTACTCCGTCGAGCCTAATCCTCCTTAAACGTCACCGTGACCTTATCCCCTCTGGAGAAGTTTAGCGACCTGCTTGCGTTGCCGCAATTCATCGCTATCTCAAGATGCCCCGAGCTGCCGATGAGCGCCACCGGCTCACCCGGGCGGGCGTCCTGGTAGGTAACACTCAATCTGTCGATTCTCCCATCGCCAACGGTTATACACGAGATGCATGATTCCTTTCCTCGAATCAGCCCATAATCAATGTTGGTAATCAGATTTCCAAAACGGTCTACATAGATTATCTCTCCACTCAAGGTCTCGTCAGTGGACACCTCAGGCCGGGGAATGTCTATATTCATGATTCCTTTCAGGCTGCAGCCCA
>JAZGAY010000208.1:0-15204 GCA_036475985.1 Candidatus Brocadiales bacterium | reverse complement strand
TAGCGCAGTGGGGGTTCATGCCGGATTGCGGACCCGGTGACACCGCAGCCGCACCGGATGGTATGGCAAGGTGTCATAATGCCCCCCCCCGAAGACTAAAGACAGAAGGGGGCGTTTATGCATTGTCTGCCGGGTACTGTACTGTTCTGTACTGTACTAAGGGGCTGGAAAATACGGCCTGGAGGCGGGCAATAAGCCGAGTTTTGTCGTGGGCGACCATTAATCTGGGACGTGCCTTACGGCACGCCTCAAACGGCTTACCCGGGGGTCATAGCGAAGCGGGCCACTTCATCCCCCTCTATTCAGCCTTTCTTCGGGTGGGGTTTACCGTGCCGGCCCTGTCACCAGGGCCGCGGTGGGCTCTTACCCCGCCTTTTCACCCTTACCAGCCACCGGAGTGGCGGGCGGTATGTTTTCTGTGGCACTTTCCCTGGGATTTCTCCCGGTGGACGTTATCCACCACCCTGCCCTGTGAAGCTCGGACTTTCCTCCCGTCCGTTCAAGTCGGACGAGCGGCCGCCTCGCCTGCTCCCAGGCCGCTACTCTTCTTGCAGACATAGAATCTTACCACAGTTCAGACACGGTATAAGCTCCTGTTTTCTGAGGACGAGGTTAAAGGTCTGGGGCGTCAGCTGCATATAACAGCCGCCGCATGATTCTCCCGAAACCTCTACCACCGCTTCGCCGTCTTTTTCTATCAGTCGCTTATACATGTCGAGTGATTCCTTGTCTATTTGCCGTGCGGTTTCCTCCCACACGGCCTTCGTCTCTTCGATGTTCTTGTCTATGACCGCAAGCTCGTCTTCCACCGCGACCTTAAGCTCGCTGTGCTCCTTGTCCTGCCGCTGGAGCTCCTTTGCCAGCCCTCCTTCCTCGGTGGTTATGCTCTCCATCTCGGTCATCATTGTTAGGATGCCGTCTTCAAGGAGGCTCTTGTTCGCCTCTCTTCCGCCGATTTCCGAGAGCAGGGCGCTGTATTCCTTATTGCTGTTTATTTTGAGCAGCTTGTCCCTGGACTTCTGTATATCTTCCTCCAGGCACTTGAGGTCCAAGGATTTTCTGTCTATATCTTTCTGAAAATTTATTGACGCTTCATGCTTTTTTTCAAGGTGTGCCTTTGCTTCCTCAATCTTGTTCTCTGATTCATCGACACGGCGCAGTATTGTGCTTTTCTTTCCTTCTAGTTCTTGGATGTTGTTGTCAATGGACTGTAGCCTCTTGAGAAGCTCAAGCCTGTCCAGACTGGAATCTTTATTGGTTACTTCCAATGCCATCGAGAAATCCTTCTAGTTTCCTGCTCCTGATAGGGTGCTTCAACTTTCTGACAGCCTTTGCCTCGATCTGTCTGACTCTTTCTCTGGTTACGTTGAATTTTTTGCCTACTTCTTCCAGGGTGTACGTGTAGCCGTCGCCTATGCCGTAGCGCAGCTTTATAATCTCCCTCTCCCTGTAACTGAGTGTGTGGAGTACGGTCTCGATCTTCTCCTTGAGCATCTCCTGAGTTGCGGCGGAGACGGGGGATTCGGCCTTTTCATCTTCTATGAAGTCGCCGAAAGAGCTGTCCTCGCTCTCGCCCACGGGCCTGTCCAACGAGATTTGCGAGCGGGAGATTTTCATTATGCGTCTTGCCTCGGGCACGGAGACGGTCACCGCATTGGCTATCTCTTCTATAGTGGGTTCACGCCCCTTTTCCTGCAAGAGCCTTTTTGATACGTTTCTGATCTTGCTCATCGTCTCTATCATGTGCACGGGTATCCTGATGGTCCGCGCCTGGTCTGCGATGGAGCGTGTAATCGCCTGGCGTATCCACCACGTGGCGTAGGTGCTGAATTTGTAGCCCCTCTTGTATTCGTATTTATCGACCGCTCTCATCAGGCCGGTGTTGCCTTCCTGGATGAGGTCCAGAAAATTCAGTCCCCTGTTCCTGTATTTCTTGGCGATGCTGACCACCAGACGAAGATTCGCACTGGAGAGCTTCCTCTTGGCCGTTTCATGTTCTATAAAGATTTTGTTTATACGCTGGACCTTCCTGCCCAGGCTCTCAGGCGATTCCATTACCTTCTTTTCCAGCAGGGCCAACGTTTGATCGAGTTCCCTTAGATGACCGTTGGATGAATGACGATTTCTTATCTTACTTACCTGCTCGCAGACCGTCTTCATCTCTTTATTTACAACACGCAGACGGGTTATCAGCGGCCGGACCTTTTTCGCGACTAACTTAAGGCTGCCGATTCGCTCCAGAGCGTTTCGGCGTCTGGACCTTATCTTCCGCAGCAGGTTCACCCTTTCGGTTTCTGTTGTCTTCTTTAAGCGGATCTTGTTGTAATCGCTTCTGTTTGAGTCAACGATCTTCCTCAGGGTTCTTATTTCCTTCGGCAGTTTCTGTAAGATTTTCTCCCTGCCGGTGTCTACGGTGTAGTCCACCTTTATGATTGCTTCGGTGCGGGCACCGCCGTTACTGAGGTTTTCCAAGGCGTTTGCGTATTCGGCAATGTTATAATCGGAGGTGAACAGCTTTCTGAAGATACGCTTTTTGGTTATCTCGATCTTCATTGCCAGCTCTATTTCTTGGTCTCTTGTGAGCAAGGGGATTTCGCCCATCTGAGTCAGATACATCCTTACCGGGTCGTCTATCTTTTCAGGGACAACAACGGTTTCAAACACTCCCTGGGACTCCCGCCCTTGTTCGGCAATCTCGAGTTCCGCTGCGTCGCGAGCGTCGACCTCCGATTCGTCAATCAGGTCTATACCTATCTCGTCCAGCATTACGAGGATGTCGTCTATCCTTTCCGGTGAGACCATATCGTTGTTGGGAAGGATGTCGTTGAGCTCCTCGTAGGTCAGGTAGCCCTTCTCTTTGCCGCGCTGGGTAAGCGTTTTTATCTTCTGGCCTAATTTGTCCAATACGTCACGCTTTGTCATCGTGTCCTCTTCTTAGAAAATTGCGCAAGCTTCGCCTTCTCGTGAAACTGCTTTAGGAGCTCTGCTTCTTCATCTCCCTGGTTACTAATCAAGGACTTTATTCTGTCCTTTGTGTCGTTGATTTTTTTTCTGTCTTCCCGCATCTTCAAATAATTGAAACAGTCATCAAATTGTTTGCGGTAATCACCTTTGTCAATGTAGAAGGTAATATGGGCAATGTTCCTTTCAAACTCATCATTGGCGAAGAAAGGGATTAGGTCTACTTCCCTCACGTGGCCGTTCGCATGATAGATCTCTAAGGCCTTGTTTGCTATCTCCCTGAAATTGTCTGACCTGAAGGCCTTTGGTCCGACCCCTGCCTCAAACTCGTCTATCAGTTCATTGTGGGAAAGCAAGAGACCCAGAAGCTCCCTTTCCGCGGGATGGTCTGCTTCAGAACCCGTCTCCGCGGGGTCTCCGGCAGATGCCGTCGATGGTACCTCAGACGTCTTTAGTTTTCTAAGCTCTCGCCTCAACACCTCTTCTTCGACGGACGTTTTCTCGGCTATGCTCTTTATGGTGAGCTGCCGCTTTAACTCGTTTGGAATCTTCAAGACCGTGCGCAAGAGCTCCCTTATTGCGGTCAGTTTGCCGGAAGGCGTTGACATATCATGTTTGACTTCTGCCATCTGCGCCTTGAAACTGAAGAAATCAAGCGCCCCGCCTACCAGGTCATTAAATTTGTCTGTCCCCTCCTTCAAGATAAAATCACAGGGATCAGTGCCTTCAGGAAGCTGTACTACCTTGGATTCTATTTCTTCCTCTACCAGAGTATCCAAGCTCCTGTCCGAAGATTTCCTGCCCGCAGAGTCGCCGTCCAGGACCAGTACCACCTCCGGGGTCCACTGACGGAGCAGCCTTATATGCTCCACCGTAAGTGCCGTGCCCAGGACGCCCACCGTGTTGGTGATACCTTCCTGGTGGGCCACTATCACGTCGGTGTAGCCCTCCATTATCAGGGCCCTTCCTTTTTCAAGGATAGAGGCTTTCGCAGAATCCAGTCCGTACAGACATCTCCCCTTGCTGAACAGGGTTGTCTCCGGTGAGTTGACGTATTTAGGTCCGGAAGGCTCCGAACCGGATAGGCTTCTACCGCCGAACGCGATTACCCGGCCCAGATGGTCGGTGATGGGAAACATCAAGCGGTTCCGAAATCTGTCATAAAAGCCCTGACCGCTCTCCTTGGCTATAACAAGACCGGCGTCATGTAATAGTGAAACAGATATGTTCCTGCCTTGGGACAGGCGGATAAGCGAATCCCAGCTATCGGGAGCGTAACCTATCCGAAATTTCTTGATAGAACTTTCTTTTATTCCTCTATCCTGCAGATAGCCCCTTGCACTGCTCCCCGTGTTGCCCAGCAGGCACTTGTGAAAGAACTCAGCTGCAAGATTGTTGACGTTGTATAAAGGCGTCCTGTCGTGGGCCTTGGCTTCCCTGCTGTCTGGCTCCGGGAGGTCAACCCTTGCCCGTTTGGCCAGGAGCCTTACAGCCTCAGGAAAAGAGAACCCTTCTTTCTTCATTAAAAAAGAGAAGACGGTGCCGCCTTCTCCACAACCAAAACATTTATATAATTGTTTTTCCGGACTGACAGAGAAACTCGGCGTCTTCTCCGTATGAAACGGGCATAGGCCGATATAATTTTTCCCCGAACGCTTTAGGTTGACGTGGCGGTTGATTACCTCTACGATATTCGTTAGTCTCTGTATCTCATTGATCTTTTCGCTTGAGGTATATCCCGGCATACACACCCTTTCGTCTTTGTCCGGAAACCTTAAACTCATTAATTATAACACAATTTTGAAAATAGTCAAAAGGTTTCATCAAAAAAGACGGAACTCTTTGTAAGGTGTGCAGGAGTAGTGGGTTACGTAACACGTGCGGTGGGAATCAAATGAAAAGGCACGAAGGGGATTTTTTCTGAAAAAATCCCCTTCGCTGAAAAGCTTGTCTACCTACAACTCCCCTTGGATCTCTTTTTGGCCTTCTTCTTTGCCTTTTTCTTTACAGCCTTCTTCTTTGCTTTCTTCTTGGCCTTCTTTTTGGCCACGTTCTTCACCTCCTTCAAGTAAATTTGATAGCTAAACCACTAAACTGGTATAAATTATAACAAAACAACGTGTGTTGTCAAGCAAGTTTTGGCATTTTTCGCAAATTGTGTTAAAAAAAACCAAATCGGCAAAAATGGTCTGGAAGGTAAAAACCGGAGTATATGGACGCTAAATCCTTATCGCGATGCCCTTGGCCTTGAGGAATTGCTTGACGTCGTCGATGGAGTATTCTTTGTAGTGGAATACGGAGGCGGCCAGGGCCGCATCCGCCTTTCCGGTGGTGAAGATGTCGTAGAAGTGCTCCAGCCGGCCCGCGCCGCCGGAGGCAATGACGGGTATGTTAGTGCTCTCGGATACCCTGCGGGTGAGTTCGTAATCGTAGCCGTCCTTTGTTCCGTCGCAATCCATGCTTGTAAGCAGTATCTCGCCCGCACCCCTCTTCTCGGCCTCTTCGGCCCACTCCAGTGCGTCTACCCCGGTGGGGGTGCGGCCGCCGTTTATGTAGATCTCCCAGCCGGGCTTCTTATCGACCCGCTTTGCGTCTATGGCTATCACAATACACTGGCTGCCGTAGCGACGGGACGATTGATTTATCAGTTCAGGGTTTTTTACGGCCGCTGTATTGATGGAGACCTTATCCGCACCGGCCTTGAGCAGTCTGCGGATGTCTTCAAGGTTGCGTATGCCACCTCCGACCGTCAGGGGTATGAAGACCTCGGAGGCAGTTGCGGCCACGACGTCGATGATGATGTCTCTCTCCTCATGGGAGGCGGCTATGTCGAGGAAGGTTATCTCGTCGGCGCCCTCGCGGTCGTAGAAGGCCGCCACCTCGACCGGGTCGCCGGCGTCCCGGAGGTTGAGAAACCTCGTTCCCTTTACGACCCTCCCGCCCTTTACGTCCAGGCAGGGGATGATTCTCTTTGCCAACATTTGTGGTAACTCTTTATAGTAAACCTGACCAGGATACGGACGCAGGGGACACAGGCAACAACACCCTTTTGTCCATAATTATACGGCCTGAAGACAGTGTACGTATCTTATTTCCGGCATCAAGCGTTTTCTTTTGAAATGTGTCGGGCGGGAGCAGGGGACGTCAGAAGGGGTAATACAGGGGGTGTGTTCTCAGGGCCGACCTCTGTTCACGGCAGTTATGGCTGGCTGTAGAAGTGGTAGGCGTTTTTGCCGTTTTCCTTTACTTTATACATGGCGGTGTCGGCATTCTTGAGCAGGGTGTCAGCGTCTTCACCGTCACTGGGATAGAGGGCGATTCCAACGCTGGTGGTGATGTTGAGTGTGTGCGTGCCGAGTGTCAAGGGTTCCTTCATGGCATTGAGGATCTTATCGGCAACCTTGGCTGCGTCTTCTTTCTGCTTGATTTCCGTCAGCAACAGTGTGAATTCATCGCCTCCCATGCGGGCGACCGTGTCTTCGTCACGCAGGAGGTCTGTCAGCCTTTTGGCGACGTCTTTCAGCAACTGGTCCCCGATGGTATGTCCGTGTGTATCGTTGACTGCCTTGAATCCATCCAGATCAAGATATAATACCGCCAGCATCTCTTTGTTGCGGCGTGCGTGGGCCAACGCCACGACAAGACGGTCGTCTAACAGTGCCCGGTTGGGCAGGTTTGTCAGGGCATCGTGATGGGCCATACGCTTGATGTTTTCCTCCAGCCGTTTACGCTCGATGGCATAACGTAAGGAGCGTACCAGCAGGTTGCCATCCACCTTCTGCTTGACCAGGTAATCCTGCGCCCCCCTCTTGACGGCCTCAATGGCTATCTCTTCGTCGTCGATAGTGCCGGTCAACACCAGGATCGGCACTCCTGTCGCGTGGGCGTTCAACTCAAGAAACGTGTTGAGCCCCTGGCTGTCGGGCAGTCCGAGGTCGGATATAACCACGTCTATGTTCCCCCCGGCAAGGCATTCCAGCGCTGCCTCCAGGCGGTCGGCATGTCTAATTTCGAACAAAAAATCAGACACATCCGCCAGCATTTCACGCATAAGGCAGACGTCTTCAGGGTCGTCCTCGACCAGCAGAATACGGGTTGAGTCTTTATCCATGTACTCCTCTATTGTGCGGCGGCAGTTTTACTATAGTGAGCCAGAAGTCCTGGATGGATTTCACTATCTTGATGAACTGGTCCAGGTCAACGGGTTTTGTTATGTAGCAGTTTGCATGGAGGTCGTAGCTCTTGAGGATGTCCTTTTCGGCCTCTGAGGTGGTCAGTACCACCACGGGTATCCTTCTCAGGGCGGGGTCCTCTTTGATCTCCGCCAGGACCTCACGGCCGTCCTTCTTCGGCAGGTTCAGGTCGAGCAGGATGAGGTCCGGCTCCGCTGCATCGGCAAAGCGCCCCTCCCTGCGCAGGAAGGCCAGGGCCTCCTCGCCGTCCTCTACCACGTCCAGGCTGTTCTGCATCTTGCTTTCCTTGAGTGCCTCTTTAATCAATTCCACGTCGCCGTGGTCGTCCTCTACGAGCAAAATCTCAATTTCCTTGTGCGTTCCAATGTGCATTGTCATTATCCCTATAGTCTTGTTCCTTAATTATTGAAGTTCACGAAAAACAATTTTACATCAAACAGATAACCCGATTAAGCCGCGAAAGCCTATCATCAAAGGTGAAAAGAAGCAAGGCTTAATCAGTCAGATTCATCCAAACTCTGTCCATGGTTAATCATTTGCTACGCAGTTATTGTGAAATAAAATGTTGTCCCCTTTCCGGGCTCAGACTCTATCCAGATTCGTCCGCCGTGGCGCTCCACGACCTTCTTGCAGATTGCAAGTCCGATGCCGGTGCCGGAATATTCCGTCCTCTTGTGCAGTCGTTGAAAGATGGTGAAGATGCGGCCGAAGAACTTCGGGTCGATGCCGATACCGTTATCGCGGAAGGAGAAGGCCCATTTGTCTCCCTTTTGCTCGGCCGAGACGTGAATCTGTGGCGTGTCCTTGCCGCGGAATTTAAGGGCGTTTGCGATGAGGTTCTGGAACAGTTGGACAAGTTGTATGTCGTCGGCCACCACGGTAGGCAGTGGGTCGCGGGTCACCGCAGCGCCGCTTTCCTCGATGGCTACGTGCAGGTTGGAGACGGCCTGGTCAAGGACGGCCGAGCAGTCAACCGGCTCGAACTCCTTGCTCCGTGTGCCCACACGTGAGTAGGCCAGCAGGTCGTTAATCAACACCTGCATCCTGGCTGCGGCATCTACGGCGTGGTGGATGAACCTGTCTGCATCGGCGTCGAGCTTGCCTTTGTAGCGCCGTTGCAAGAGCTGTGTGAAGGAGGACACCTTACGCAGGGGCTCCTGCAGGTCGTGCGAGGCAACGGATGCAAGCTGTTCGAGTTCGGTGTTGGAACGCGCAAGCTCTTCAACCGTCTTTTGCAGCTCTTCTTGGGCCTGCTTACGTACGGTAATCTCGTTAGTAAGGCTTTGGGCCATATCATTGAAGCTGTTGGCCAGGGTGCCGATCTCGTCCTTACGTTTTATCTTGACCCTGTAGTCCAGGTCTCCGGCGCCAAACCTTTCCGTTGCAAACGTTAATTGTTTGATGGGCCTTGAGGTTGAAACGGCAAAGAGAATCCCCACACCGGTGACGGCAGCGCCGCTGACTACCCCCACAATGATTGCGACCATACGCAACGTATCCAGCGGCGCGAATGCCTCCGCCTTGTCTATCTTTGCCACCAGCCCCCAGTTCACCGAAGGAAGATACTGGTAGGCGGCCACCACGTCTACACCCCTGTAATCGGGGGCTATGAGCGCCCCACTCCCGCCTTCCAGTGCCAATCGCGTGGGCTCTGCCTCCGATGAATCCAGCGGGATGGCCAGGCTGGTGGGCACATCCGGCGCGTAACGCAGGGAGGTTAGGAACACGATGTCGTCTCTCCTCCTTTTCCCCAGTGTCACCTCTCCAGTCTTACCCATCCCGGCGCGGTTGGCCGTAATCCCATTCAGGGCGGCCAGGTCGTAGACGTTGACCAGGACGCCCACTGTTTCCACACCCTCTCTGGAGGTAACGGGTGTGGAGACGTGCAGGCGGCTTGTCTGTCCCAGGGAAGGCCTGGGAGTGTATTGTTCGATGTAGGGGGCGTTTTTGCCCCTGTTGAATGCCGCTTCACCGGACATGTCTCTCCCTATTTTCTCCTCATTGGTGGATGCCACCACATTGCCGTCCATGTCCATAACGTCTATTTCTACAATATTGGGGTCTAATGATTTTTTGTTTTTCCGAAGGTGGTCACCGAGGTCGTTAATGGCCTCTGTTTTAAGTGCCGACCCATACCCGATCATCCAAAGACTGTCTCTTATAAACCCGTCGGAGGCGAAGTCTATGGCCCGTGCCTTTCTTCCCTCCATAAATTCGAGGACGTGCGCCTTTCTTGACTCTGCAACTGCCGTCATATCCTGCAATATCTGGCGTTTTAGGGCCTTCTTGGCGTTGAGGTAGTATATTGTTGTAATTATGGCGATGGGTATGAGCGAGATGCAGAGCCCGAATATCAGCAGCCTGCCCTTTATTGACAGGAAGGGGTTTACCTTGGCCGGGGTCTTGCCGGCGTCCGGTTGGTGGCCGGTGGTTGCGGTGCCCTGTGAGCGCTGTTTGTCCATAATTGTCAATCACCCTACAAAGAGGTCCGCAGGCAGATTAAACAGGCACCCGCGGGTCACTCTGTATTATATATATGTCCAAAATGATCGAAAAAAGCCATAGTATATATGTAGTATTTCAAATAATAGATATATGTATAGGCTCGACCTTTGCAAACCCCTTGTCTTTATTCTACAGCAGCTAGAAATCCTTCTCGGGGCTTGAGGCCTTGGCGTAGAGTTTCCTGGGGATTCTGCCTGAGAGGTAGGCGAGCCTGCCCGCTTCGCAGGCCTGTTTCATGGCCCCGGCCATCTTCACCGGGTCCCCGGCGTGGGCTATGCCCGTGTTGAGAAGAACTCCCTCGCAACCGAGTTCCATGGCTATGGCAATGTCGGAGGCGGTGCCGACGCCGGCGTCTACGATAACGGGTACCTTTGCGTTCTCCAGTATGATTCTGATATTGTTTTTGTTCAAGATTCCCTGGCCCGAACCGATGGGCGCCCCGGCGGGCATAACGCTGGTGACCCCGAGGTCCTCAAGTTTTTTGGCGATAATGGGGTCGTCTGTGGTATAGACCAGTACGGTGAAGCCGTCCTTAACGAGTTGTCTTGCGGCCTCAAGTGTGCCGACGGGGTCGGGGAGAAGCGTCCTCTCGTCCCCCAGTACTTCAAGTTTTACCATGTCGGAGATACCTGTTTCCCTGGCCAGATGGGCCGTGCGTACGGCCTCCTCTGCGTTGTAGCAGCCGGCCGTGTTGGGGAGAATTGTGTACCGGTCGGTATCTATATAATCGAGGAGCGATTCCCGGGGACGGTCTTTCAGGCTGAGCCGCCTTACCGCTACGGTGACCAGCTCGGTGCCGCTTGCCTCAAGGGCGTCGCGCATTACCTCCATGGAGGGGTATTTGCCCGTGCCCACAAAGAGCCTTGAGGTGAATTCGTATTTCCCCAAGCGGAGTCTGTCTTGCTGCGCCTCTTTTAGAAGGGACTTTCCCATAGTAAAAAACTACTTGCTAACCTCCACCTACGAACGTGACTATTTCGAGGGAATCATCTTCTCTTAGGATTTGTTCCTTCAGTTTATTGCCCGGAAGGACCTTGCGATTGAGTTCCACGGCGACGGGGCGGTTACCGGTACCCAGTGAGTCGAGTAGTTCCCGTACCGTTATGCCGTCTGGATAGGTCTCTGTCTCACCGTTTATTCTGAGGCGCATCTTTAATCCGCTACTTTGTGCCTGCACCAACTTTTTTGGCCTTGATGTACTCGTCGATGGCCGCCGCGGCGTTCTTGCCGGCTCCCATTGCAAGGATGACCGTTGCCGCTCCCGTAACGATGTCTCCGCCCGCGAAGACGCCCTCTTTGGTGGTCTTGCCGGTATCATCGTTGGCCACGATGGTGCCCCTCGCGGTCACCTTCATATCGGGCGTGGTCATGGATATGAGCGGGTTTGGGCTGGTTCCAAGCGCCATTATCACGCAGTCCACGTCAAGTATGAATTCTGAATCCTTTATGGGCACCGGGCGCCTGCGTCCCGAGGCGTCGGGCTCTCCCAGTTCCATCTTTATACACTCCAGGGCCTTCACCCAGCCCTTCTCGTCCCCGAGCACCTTGACCGGGTTGGTGAGGAGCGTGAATTTGAGGCCTTCTTGTTCACCGTGGTGCACTTCTTCTATACGGGCAGGCATCTCGTTTCTTGAGCGACGGTATACGATAGATACCTCCTCTGTGCCCGGCATCCTCAGCGCGACGCGCGCGGCGTCCATAGCCACGTTGCCTCCACCCACCACCGCGATACGCTTCTTCTGAATGAGCGGCGTTGCGTAGTCGGGGTCGTAGGCCTTCATGAGATTTGCCCTGGTGAGGTACTCGTTGGCCGAGTACACCCCGCAGAGGTTCTCGCCGGGGATGCCCATAAACATGGGCAGTCCCGCGCCGACGGCCACAAATACGGCGTCGAAGCCGTCGTTCAACAGCTCGTCCACCGTGTCGAGCTTGCCGATGACGGAGTCCAGTTCAATCTTGATGCCCAGACTCTTCAGGTAGTCTACCTCGGACGCCACGATGGCCTTTGGCAGCCTGAACTCGGGGATACCGTAGAGAAGCACCCCGCCGGGTTTGTGGAGGGCCTCGAATACGACTACCTCATGGCCCATCTTGACCAGTTCGCCGGCAGCTGAGAGTCCCGCGGGACCGGAACCGACGATGGCAACCTTGCTGCCGGTGGGCGGTTGTTTCTCCGGTATCTCCATTTCTCCTCTTTCTCTCTCGGCATCGGCGGCAAAGCGCTCGAGGTTGCCGATACCAACGGACGTCCACTTCTTGGCGACGATGCAGACCTTTTCGCACTGGTCTTCCTGTGGGCAGACGCGTCCGCAGACGGCAGGGAGGCTGTTGGTCTCCTTTAGCTTTCTGGCCGCGCCGATGAAATCGCCCTCGGCTATGAGCTTTATAAATGCAGGTATGTCTATGCCCACGGGGCAACCGGGCACGCACAGGGGCTTCTTGCACTGGAGGCACCGCAGGGCCTCTCTCTTGGCCATCTCGGCAGTGTAGCCGGTGGGCACCTCGCCCCAGTCCCTCGCCCTTACCTGTGCATCACGCTCCGGCATGCCGGTGCGGGGCTGTTTATGCATATTCTTTAGATTGTGCTCTTCATCACATGGGATGGTGTCGTCTATCATTTTTCCACCTCCTGGGCGACCTTCGCCCCATGTGTCTGTTCGAACCTTTCGTTCATAGTTTTTTCCTCTGGTGCATATATCTTGAGCCTTGTCATGAGCTCTTTGAAATCGACCTCGTGTCCGTCAAACTCGGGCCCTTCCACGCATCCGAACTTGGTTACCCCGCCCACGGTCACCCTGCATGCGCCGCACATACCGGTCGCGTCGACCATTATCGGGTTGAGGCTTACTACGGTCTTTATACCGTACGGTCTGGTTACTTCACTTACGGCCGCCATGAGGGGCACGGGCCCGACGGCCACCACCAGGTCTATCTTCTTGCCTTCGTCTATGAGTTTTTGCAGCGCCTGCGTGGGAAAGCCATGAAAACCGCATGAGCCGTCGTCGGTGCATATTTGAAGCTCATGGGATATCGCCTTCATGTCGTCTACGAACATAAGGAGGCCCTTGTTCCGGGCGCTTATCATGGCTATCACATGGTTGCCCGCATCGTAAAGGGCCTTGGTTATGGGCATGCCCAGTGCCGTTCCCAGTCCCCCGCCTATCGATACCACCGTTCCGAATTTTTCGATGTGTGTAGGATGTCCAAGCGGGCCGGTGACGTCTTTAATGTCGTCTCCCGCCTCGAGTGTTGCCATTTGCTTGGTGGTGAAGCCTACGGTCTGAAAGACAATTGTGACGGTTCCCGACTCAGGGTCGGAATCGTTGATTGTGAGGGGTATCCTTTCTCCGGTCTCGTCGACCCGGATCATGATAAACTGCCCCGCCTTGCACTTTTTTGCAATCCGTGGGGCCTCAATGACCAGTTTGTAGATGATTTCACTGAGTTTTACTTTCTCTCGTATCTTAAACATTTGTCTTGCCCGCGTCTAAAGTGTTAAGATGTTATCTGCGAATAAAAAAAAGCGAGTTGTCTCTGTTTTACTAATGGCCCGGCAGAGATGGACAGTATGAGATTTTGCGAACCGAGTCTTCTCCTGTGTCAGTCCGCGGCACAAGGGGCAATATTAACGTTATATCAGGCTAAATGCAAGAGGAGATTTGACAAGATAAGAGGATGGCTATATACTCATGAATTCAAAGGGGGCTAATCCAATCCCGCGTGAAATGCAGGGGAAAAAGGGCATGGAAGCGACAAAAAGGTTTAAGGAGTTCATAGACAAGTCAAAAAGGCCAATGATAACGGCCCATGTACGCCTTGACGGTGACGCCCTGGGCTCTGAGCTGGCCTTCTATCATGCGCTTAAGGATATGGGTAAGGAACCCTGTATCGTAAACGATTCAAGTATACCCAGGGTCTATAAGTTTCTGGTCAGGGACGTGGACGTAGTGCACTGGAACTCCGACACCGAGGCCGCACTCTCCGCCAGGGGAGAGACGTACGGCTTTGACCTGGCTATCGTCGCCGATACGCCGCTGACGGACAGGGTTGGCGGCGTACGCAAGATTGTCTCCTCCGGTATACCGGTTATAAACATTGACCACCATCTGTGCAGTGACGAGTATGGGGATTTAAATATTGTAGAGACGGAGAAGTGCTCCACCGGTGAGATCGTGTTCGATTTGTACCGTGGCCTGGGCATAGAGATAACCTCCAGGATAGCCGAGGCCCTTTACGTGGCGATTGTAACGGATACCGGACGCTTCATGCACCGTAACACGACCTCAAACACCCTGAGGATGGCGGCCGAGTTGATTGACTGCGGTGCAGACCCGACGGATATAGGACAGAGGCTGTACAAGGCAAACACCTACGGCTATATTCAGCTCCATTCCATGGCGACAAAAACGCTGAGTTTTCATTATGAGAAGAAGATCGCATGCATGTGGCTTACAAAGGAGATGATGCGCCAGGCAAAGATGCCGCCCATAGATACGCAGGACTTTGCGGACGTCCCTTCCTCCATAGAGGGGGTCGAGGTCGGTGTGCTGCTCAGGGAGCTGGGAGAAAAAAACCAGGTCAAGGTCAGCCTCAGGTCCCGCGACAACATTGACGTGAATAAGATTGCCAACGGTTTTGGAGGCGGCGGCCACAGGAGGGCCTCCGGGTGTGAACTGGAGGGTTCCATACAGGAAGTCCAGGATCGTGTGGTCGAGGTCGTCATAAAGGCCTTTGAATCCTTAAAAAGAGAGGAAAAGGTACTTGCCTAGTATTCGGGTTGCGAGGTCTGCGGCTTGTGCCTTCCTGTCTGCCATAAATAATACCCATGGCCGGTAATGACAGAGATAAACTGGGCCGAATAGTCAGCTCGTTAAGGGGGAAACTGGAGCTTGAAAGGGGTTTTGGTGCGGATTTTGTGGCCAGGAGCCGGGCCGTGGAAATAACTCCGGAGGAGGGAAGGGACGACAGGGTGCGGAACCTTGCCGTACTGGAAGAGACGGCCTCTACCTGCGTCAAGTGTCGTCTGGGTCAGTCACGCACCAAGGTTGTCTTTGGCGCGGGCAATATCCACGCAGAGCTCATGTTTATTGGCGAGGGCCCCGGGTCCGAAGAAGACCGGCAGGGCCTGCCCTTTGTGGGCAGGGCCGGTCAGCTCCTCACAAAGATAATAGAGGCGATAAACCTGACGCGCGAGGACGTGTATATTGCCAATATGGTGAAGTGCCGCCCGCCCGAAAATCGCGCCCCCAAACAGGATGAGATTTTTACCTGCAGCACAGCCTACCTCAAACATCAGATAGCGTGGATAAAACCAAAAATCATCTGCGGCCTCGGCAATATCGCCGTGCAGAGCCTGCTTAATACCAAAAAAGGGATAAGCTCCCTCAGGGGCCAGTTCCATGATTATGACGGCATAAAGCTGATGCCCACGTTCCATCCCGCATATCTGCTCAGAAACCCGCCCGAGAAGGGTAAGTGCTGGTCGGACATGAAGAAGGTGCGCGCCATGCTGGATGAGATGAGGGCAGACTAGTTCCCTTTTGAA
>JAZGAY010000207.1:0-4415 GCA_036475985.1 Candidatus Brocadiales bacterium | reverse complement strand
ACGACGACGTAGACCAGTCCAACCTGCAGCGGCAGATCTTGCACTCGTTTAAGGACATAGGCTATCCCAAGGCCCTTTCCGCAAAGGCCACCCTTGAGGCACTTAATCCAGACGTTGAGGTGGTTCCGTATATGCAGCGGCTCACCTCCGAAAACATAATGGACATCATCAAGGACTACGACGTAATACTTGATGGCTCCGATAATTTCCCTACGAGATATCTGGTGAACGACGCCTGCGTGTTATCGGGCAAGCCGCTGTCTCACGGCTCTATATTTAGGTTTGAAGGCCAGGCCACCACAATAGTGCCCGGCGAAACACCATGCTACAGATGTCTGTTTGAAACGCCGCCACCCCCCGACATGGTGCCCTCCTGTCAGGAGGCGGGCGTGCTCGGCGTGTTGCCCGGATTAATAGGCTCGATCCAGGCCACAGAGGTCATAAAACTCCTTCTCGGTAAGGGAGAGCTTCTAAAGGGAAAGCTCCTCCTCTACAACGCCCTGACCATGGAGTTCACCAAGGTACGTATCCGCAAGAACCCAAAATGTCCGGTCTGCGGCGACAAACCGACGATTAAAGAGCTTATAGATTATCAAGAGTTCTGTCAGGTTCATTTCTAGTCCCGGGAGCTGCGAGATGGCTACGATAGGCATGTTACTTACCCTTGGTCCTTATCAGTTTGAGAACTGGGAGACGGCCTGTAACGTTGCACAGAGCGCTCTCGAGAAGGGCCACCAGGTAAAAATGTTCCTGTACCTTGATGGCGTATACAATCCCATAAAGCTACAAACCTTTCCCGACATGGACGTTGTGCCCAAAGACCGCTTCGAGGACTTGGTGAAGAAGGGCGCACAGATTGTGGCGTGTGGCGTATGTGTAAACGCGCGTGGTCTTGATAAAGGCAAGGACTATATCGAAGGGCCGGTCGTAGGCGGACTGCCCGACTTCGCAGAGATGGTAAGTGAGGTGGACACACTCATTACCTTATAGGGGAACTTCCTGTGGCACAAAGGACGGTACTTGTAACGATAAACCAGGCACCCTTCGGCAATATCTTTTACACGGAGGGGTTGCGGGCCGCTGTCGGTATTACGAGCGGTATCGACGAGAACATTGCTACTGTGGCTTATTTAGGCGATGGTGTCTACTTCACCTTGCACAGTGTGGACAGGAAAGATACCGAGAGATATATGGCCACGCTCCAGAAACAGGGCGCCAAGATGCTGGTAGAAAGAGAGTCCCTGAAGGAGCGGAGGATTAAGGAAAGGGACGTTGCCACTGAGTTCCAGATCATCCCGCGCAAGGAACTCTTAAAGTTTGTGCAGGCAGCGGATTTTGTCATTGATTTCTAGGAGAATGTCCAGGTGGCAAACCTTTATTTGATAAACAAGACCTACGGAGAGAACGGCCTCAAACTAGCAAGACTCGATGCCGACGCAGAGGTAGTGCTGATACAGGACGGTGTCTACATTGATGCGCGTGACTTCGTAGGGTCTAAGACAAAAATATACGTTCTCAGACACGACGTCGAAAAAAGGGGCCTCGAAGATAGAGTCCGCCAAGACGTCAAGCTGATTGACTACGGCCAGTTCGTAGACCTCATAGTGCAGAACAAGGTAATAAACTTCGCATAGTAACGGTCAATGAGAATGTCTTCCTTGCGCGAAAAACAGCCTGAACAGTCGGTTGATATACGTGGAAAGATGTGTCCATACACGCTGATAGACACCAGGGACTCCTTGAAAGGTCTTTTAAACGGGCAGGTCTTGGAGGTTATATGCGACTACGAACCGGCTGCCAAGAATACAATCCCCAACTTCTGCCAAAAAAAGGGCTACCCTATTGAAATCCTCCAGGAGGGAGATAACCTCTGGAAGATTCTTATCGAGAAGACAGACTAACCGCACTTATCTGGCCTGTGTGTACTACTGTGTTGCGCGCTTAAGGAGTGCATAGATTGGAACAATATCCTCGCCTGTTTGTCGCAGTTGAGATCCTGGCCATATCAATATTTCTTATCGGTATCCTTGCCCATCTGAGTTTCTGGTTTAAAGGCGCTCTTACAAGAACCAGGGAGGGTAGTTTCAAGGAGAAACTCGGCTTTCTCGCCGGCGCCCTCTACAACGCAATTTTTGCCAGAGCTTCACTTCGTCTCTTATTCCGCAATATAATCCTTGAAACAACCTTGTTGAGGAGAGACCCTACGCGGTGGCCGATGCACTTCCCTCTGGCACTGGGTTTTTGCATACTCTTTTTTGTCGGGAGTCTTGGCGACCAGCTCACAGACTGGGGGCTTTTGAACATCCAAAAGGACACGCCCTGGTTTGCCTTCGTCAACGATGCAGCCGGTATGCTCCTGCTTTTCGGCCTCCTTCTGGCGCTTCACCGACGCTACTTAATGAAGCTGCCCTATCTGAAAACCTTTTTGGACGACAAGCTGCTGGTCATACTCCTGCTTGTCTCTCTCCTAACCGGATACGTGGTAGAGGGGCTTCGTCTGTTATCCACCGGTATTGATTCGAGGGCTTCCTTTGTTGGTGCCAGCCTCGCGGGAGTACTTTCCCCCCTCTCCTACGACTGGGACAGCTCGTACCTATACATCTGGTGGCTACACGCACTGGTCTCTCTGGCGTTCTTCTCGTACATCCCCTTTTCCAGGGCGTTTCACCTATTTGCCACCCCGCTTACACTGTTGGTGAATTCGCTTGATCATAAACAATCGTTTATTTCCATCGACCCAAGCGGCAAGACCCCTAACTTTACCGTTAAGCAGCTCCTGGAACTTTCGGGATGTACACGCTGTGGGGAGTGCCTCAGGGTATGTGAAACCTACAAAGACCGTGAGGTCGACCCCATAGCACCTGCCATAAAGCTCAAAGAGATGAAAGACCACCTCCTCCACAAATACGCCCCCCCATGGGCCTCCAGCGTCCTTGGGGCCAAGCAATTCTCTGATGAGGACCTGTCCACCCTCTCCGAGGCGGCCTTTCGCTGTACGTTATGCGGCTACTGTACCCAGGTCTGTCCTTCCAAGATTGACCTCCAAAATATGTGGTATTCCATAAGGCAGGAATACTCCACGGGAGTTGGTAAATATCCGAAGGGCTTCCAACATATAAAGGACGGTGTGGCCAGTGAAGGCAATATCTTTAACTATCCTAACGTAGAACGCGCTTTATGGGTGGACTTCCTAGAGGTGGAGCCTCCCCACGGTGGGCTTCAAAAGCCGAAGGCAGAGGTCCTATACTATGTAGGTTGTGTATCCAGCTTCTCGCCGCTTGCCCAGGACATACCCCAGGCCTTTGCCGCCCTGCTTATAAGGGCCGGGGTCGACTTCACGATATTAGGCCCCAATGAGACCTGCTGTGGCTTCCCGCTAAAGGCCGCCGGTATGAAGGCCCAGATGGAAGGACTAAGGGAACAGAATATCGAACGGTTGAAACAACTTGGGGCACACACGGTAATCTTCAGTTGCCCTTCATGTTTCATGACCTGGAATAACGAATATTTGCCCTTTCTCGACGGCGTGACACTCAAACACTCTACCGAGTTTTTAAAGGAGCTCCTCGTGCAGGGCAAGCTTAAGCTCAGGAAAAAGGGCCTGAAAGTAACTTACCATGATCCATGCGATCTGGGCAGAAATTCCGGTGTGTACGAGCCTCCCAGAGAAGTCCTGCGCGCGATCCCGGGCATTGACTTTCGTGAGATACCTGATAATAGGTCAGACAGCATTTGTTGTGGTGGTGGCGGTGTTCTCGAGGCCGCTGACGCAAACATGGCCTCTGAGATATCCTACAAGACTTATCAAAAATTTGCGGATACCGGCGCAGAAATTCTCATAGTTGCCTGTCCACAGTGTAAACGCATGTTCCAGGCGGCCAAGAAACACCTTAAGGCCGAGATGCAGGTGATGGATATAACCGAACTACTTCTCAAATCCATTTAAGAAAATTCGAGGTTTTTCCAATGGCCAAGTACGAAGACATATTTCTTCCCGATGACTGTCTTTACGACCGCAAAGACCATCTATGGGCAAGAATAGAGGGCGGCAACGTTCGCGTTGGCCTTGACCAGCTTGGCCAGAAGGCGGCCGGCACGGCGGCCTACGTCAAGTTGCTTCCCGCAGGCAGGTCGGTAAACAAGGCCCGTTCGTTCGGCTCGCTTGAGGCTGGTAAATATATCGGTCCCCTCAAGGCACCTGTGGGTGGAAGGATTGTTGAGACAAACCAGGAGGTCATCGATGACCCTCACCTGGTAAACACCGACCCCTACGGAAAGGGATGGTTCGTCATTATAGAGCCAACCAACCTGCAAGAGGACAAAAAAGATTTGGTTCAAGGCGCGCCGGATATCCAGTCATGGCTGGAACAAGAATATAAGGACTATGCCGAAAAGGGGCTGTTTGCCGAGGAAAA
>JAZGAY010000206.1:0-5309 GCA_036475985.1 Candidatus Brocadiales bacterium | reverse complement strand
TGACCAAATCCTTGACATTAAACACTCAACGGGATGCCCGCACAGGTGGCATAAAACGGCAATATGACGGGTCTGGGGCCACAAATCAACAGCTCGTCGGCTTTAGATAAACACTAAATGTTTTACCTCCTCAACTACCCGGTCTCATTCTAGAATAAATATTCTTGAACGAACCTGCGTATAATAACTAGACATTCGCAAGATCTAATTTTTCGACAGCGCTTCCTTCACCCTGTGTGCAATGGTCTTACCAAGGGCACGGGCCTTGTCAAGCGCCGCCTCTCTGGGTGGTCCGTGTATCTCCAACGTATCTATCACGTCAAAGCCTGCCGGCGCAAGCAGCGTCTTTATCTCTTTGGCAGCCCCGGCTCCCCAGCCGTAGGAGCCGAACATGGCCATCATCTTGCCCCTGGGTCTGATGCTCCTTATAACCTCGATCGGGGAGGCAAGCTTCGGGTGCATACCGCCGTAAAAGGCGGGCGAGCCGAAGATGATTGCGCTACAATCGACGAGGTCTGAGACTATGTGTGAGGCGTCGGTCTCAACCATGTTAAAGGCACGAACCTCTATCCCCTCGGCCTTCAACGTCTCCATCAGGGTCTCCGCCAGCGTTGTGGTGCTGCCGTACATGGACACATAGATAACCACCACCTTCGGCATCAACGCGCCCCTGGTCCATTTCTCATGGGCATCGAGCACGGTCCCCGGGTTGCGATACACGGGCCCGTGGCTTGGGGCTATTATCTCTATGTCCATCCCGGCCAGCTTATCGAGCGCCTTCTTAACGGGGTTTATGAAGACCATCATTATCTCGCCGTAGTACCTCTTTGCCTCCTCGAGCACTATCTCGCCCACCTCATCCTCATACATCGTGTCTGCAGCCACGTGTGAGCCAAGGAAGTCGCAGGTGAAGACAACCTTGTCCTCTTCGCAGTAGGTGAACATGGTCTCGGGCCAGTGTAGCCACGGGGCGTCGACAAAACTCAGCGTCTTGCCGCCAAGGTCGATTCTCGTCCCTTCCTCCACAGCCTCAATCCTGTCACGAGGGGTCTCATAAAACAACGTTGCAGCGTCCACCCCCTTCTTCGAGGCGAGAAGCCTGGCGCCTTTTGCTACCGACAAGACCTCCGGTATCGCCCCCCCGTGGTCCGGCTCCGCGTGGTTCATGACCAGGTAGTCTATCTCCTCGGGTCTTATGATATCGCTTATCTTCTTTATCAACAGGTCGGTAAAGTCCTCTTTTACGGTGTCAACCAGTGCCACCTTGTCCTTGCCCACAACAAGGTAGGCGTTGTAGGTAGTTCCGTAACGGAGGCTCATAAAGCTGTCGAAGAGCGTGCGTTCGCGGTCCAACACACCCACCCAGAATATACCGGGTGCAATCTCTACGGGTTTTGACGCTATGTCTGTATTGCCCATTGGAATCTCCCCGTGGTACGCACCTTGACGGATTATGTGAGACTCAGACCCTCTTTGTCTAATTGTTGTAGGACAATCAGCGGGCAGATGTCTCTATCTTGCCCTTTGCGGCGGCAGACAGTCTTTCGGCAAGTTGACCGACGGCCCTTACAATCTCGGACGCCTGTTTGCCCATGTTGCGTTCTATCTCTTTTATCAATGCGCTTCCCACAATCACACCGTCTGCCATCCTGCCTACCGCCCTGGCCTGTTCGGGGGTAGATATGCCGAAGCCAAGCGCTATGGGCTTGTCCGTCATGCCCCTTAGTTTTCGTACATTCTCCGCCATGTCCTCCGGCAAGGCGTCTCTTGTGCCGGTTATCCCCACAACGGCGATGTAGTAAAGGAAGCCCTGGGTACTTTTTACAATCCGGGTCATACGGTCGATGTTAGTGGTTGGAGCAACGAAGCAAACTATGCGGAAGTCTTTCTCCTCCGCGGCGCGAATCACGACATCTGCTTCTTCTATGGGCAGGTCCGGTATAGTAGCGCCGTCAAAACCGGCCTCCTTCGCCTTATCCACAAACTCCTCGGCGCCTGTCTTGTAAACGATACTGTATGACACCACGGCGACGATGGGGATATCGGTTGGCCCCCTTAAATCCTTGACCAGGCGAAAGACCTCCGAGACCTTCAGTCCAGCGGTAAGTGCCCTGTAGTAAGAGGCCTGAATGACGGGACCGTCTGCGATGGGGTCGGAAAAGGGGATGCCCAATTCTATAATGTCAGCGCCGCACCTGTCCAGTTCCAGGATAAGTTCCCGGGTGACCTCCAGGCCGGGGTCACCGGCGGTTATAAAGGGGATAAAGGCGGATTGCTTTTTGCTCTTTAACAGCTTAAACTTCTGGTCAATCCTGTTGTCCATAAGTTAGATGGCAGGCTAAATCTTCACGCCCAGCTTTGCCGCCACCTCGAATGAGTCCTTGTCACCGCTTCCAGAGAGGCATATAAGGACAATGTCCCCCTTGTCAAAAGAGGACGCATTCTTAACGGCATAGGCCAGGGCATGGGCGGCCTCAAGGGCGGGGATTATGCCCTCAGACCTTGCGCACATCTCAAACGCTTCCAGGGCCTCGGCATCCGTTATCGACACGTATTCCACCCTGCCTATATCCTTGAGGTAACTATGTTCAGGGCCGACGCCGGGGTAGTCCAGCCCCGCGGATATTGAGTGAACGGGCTGGGTCTGGCCGTCCTCGTCCTGGAGTACATAGCTCATGCTCCCGTGCAGCACCCCAACCTCACCACGAGAGAGCGAAGCTGCATGCTCGCCAACGGATATGCCCAGACCGCCGGCCTCCACCCCTATCATCCTTACCTCTTCGTCCTCGATAAACGGGTGGAACAGCCCTATCGAATTGCTGCCACCACCCACACAGGCTATCAGGCAGTCGGGAAGACGGTTTTCCTTCTCAAGTATCTGCTTTCTTGCCTCCCTGCCGATTATTGTCTGAAAATTTCTAACCATGACGGGGTAAGGGTGCGGGCCCACCACTGAACCTATTATATAGTGGGTGTTTCTTACGGAGGCCATCCAATCCCTCAAGGCCTCGTTGGTGGCGTCCTTCAGCGTTCTGGAGCCTGTCTTAACGGGTATGACCCTTGTACCGAGGAGCTTCATGCGGAAGACGTTCAGCGACTGACGCCGCATGTCTTCTTCGCCCATATACACCTCGCACTCCATGCTGAACATGGCGGCCGCCGTGGCCGTCGCCACGCCGTGTTGTCCGGCGCCTGTCTCGGCGATTAGTCGTTTCTTGCCCATCCTCCTCGCCAGCAGCGCCTGACCCAGCGTATTGTTTATCTTATGCGCGCCAGTGTGGTTTAAATCTTCCCGCTTCAGATAGACCTTCACCCCGCCCATGCGCTTGCCCAGCCTCTCGGCTAAATACAGGGGCGACGGCCTGCCTACGTATTCTGTTAGGTAATAATTAAGCTCCTTCTCGAACTCCTTGTCGTTCTTGGCGGCGTAATATTCCTGCTCAAGCCGCTCAAGCGCAGGTATCAGCGTCTCAGGTACGTAACGGCCACCAAACCTCCCGAAACGCCCCTTCTCACCCGTAGGCTTCTTTGTTTTTATAGGCTCTGAAACACCCGTTCCCATCGTAACTAACTCCTGTTAGACAAATCCTGATTATACAAAAAGAACAGGAGGGTAGCAAAGAAAACTCTGCTACCCTCCTGGTTGTTTACAAACAGTTACGAATGTACTACTTACTCACCGGCACCCAGACCCGAATCGGCGTTATGACGATGCGGGATATCTGTCCTCTGGAACCAGGCAAGGTCTACATCGCCTTCTTTCCTCTTCCATCCCAAGAGCATGTCGGTGTACTCGCCATGCTTCCAGAACGCCTGAGGCGTGAACGCGATACCAGCCTTTTCCTCAAGTGCCTTAAACCTCTTCAGCCGGCTGGCCTCTGCCTTTATCTGAATAAGCATACGGTCCTGCTCAAAGGCGCCGCCGGTTCCATACGTGGCGTTATAGATCGCCATATGAGCAAGGGCCTTATACACGTTGTCTGTCAGATAACAGATCATCTCGAGTCCCATCCTCTCCAACTCTGAGACGTTGTAGAACCTTGGAGATCCGTTAGGTAACAGACTGAAGGTGTAGTGCCCGTACCAGTCCGGAGCAAGGTCCTCAGGCATCGGGTCGAAATCACCGTTGAGGAAGCAGCCGACAATGATGGCGGCGGCCTCGCGCCACTTGGTAAAGCTCAGCCTTACGCCGTAGTCCATCGTCCTGAGCTGGTCTCTCGCAAAGTTGGGAGAATGGCAGTCCATACACTTCTTGATCCATGCCTCCCTCTTTGCCGCCCACTTCGGTGCGCCACGGTCAACCTCAAACATACCCATGTCGCTATAGATCGTCCCGAACCTCTGCACGTTGTGATCACCTTCCTGCATGTGGCAGTAGGCGCAACCGGGTACCCTGTAGTTACCCTTCTTAAGGGGCTTCGTCCAGTCCTGCTGGAACTTCTCTTCGGAATAAAGTACACCGTGCATGGAGGTGGTATACATCTCCCACTCCCTGTGGTCTACACCGAGGTGACAGTACCTGCAGGCGTCGGCCTTCCTGGACTCTGCGGAATTAAATCTGTGCCTGGTATGGCAGCCGTCGCATCTGTTCTCTATGATGGCGTGACATGCCTGGCAACCGTTGACTTCCTCCGGTGGTTTCCCGAGGTGCCATGAGAACTCAAGCACGTTGACCGTCCATGCGTGTGTGTGTGAGCCAAGCCCACCGGCACGGTGTCCTGCCGTCTGTTCCGGGTGACACTTCTGACAGGTCTCCCAGGTAGGCATCTGGAGCTTCTGGTGGTCGTTTCCGTGGCACTTGTCACAGCCAACGATGGTTATCTCTTCACCAATCTTCCCTGCTATGGCATCTGCCTTCTTGGCCATTGCGGCGGGGTCGCCCAGGTAGTACTTTTTTGCGGTCTCTGCGTCCGGTCTGGGGTTCGCGTGGCCACTGGATCTCCAGTCATTCACAATGGTCGGGGTCTGCACGGAGTGACAGAGTATACACTCCTGTTCCTTGAAGACTCCTTCAACACTGTTATCGTTGACCCAATAATCTTGTGGCCTGTACCAGCGTACTACTGGCAGGAATTTAAGAAATGACTTGTAGGGCCCCATGCCGTCCACATACGGCGGCTGAACATACTCTGACGTAAGACCAAATACGTAGAGTTCGCCGCTATCACACTTACCGACAGGCTGACCATAAATCGATGATGCAACCTCCTGAAACGTAGGGTCTGGATTGCCCAATGACACACCCTGGCTACCTACAACCAGTAGCCCCACCATCGCAAGAATGGCAAGGTATGCCAAAGATTTCTTAG
>JAZGAY010000205.1:0-11746 GCA_036475985.1 Candidatus Brocadiales bacterium | reverse complement strand
CCTTTCCTCGATCCACTTTCCCTCAGCACACGCCTGCAGCCAGCTCGTGCCAGGCAACCTCACGGCACATAGGTACAGATGCTTATGGCTGCTGGCTTCCGCCTCTGACCAGGTTCACACTGTCTTATTGCATGAGACCCAACCTTCAACGCCGCTTACAAAAATGTAACCGGGGGTCAGAAAGACCTCAAAAAGGCGATTGACCCTGCATAAGCGGATTTCAGGTAACAAGGAACCGCTAACTCCCCGTCTAGCACGGCCAAATTTCTTGGCTTAACTAATGCCTCAACTGATGTCTCAAACTACCTTCTCTACTGCATCCGCATGGCGGAGAGGGTGGGATTCGAACCCACGAGGCAGTTACCCACCTACACGCTTTCCAAGCGTGCTCCTTCGGCCGCTCGGACACCTCTCCTGTAGCCGTTTAAATTTTTTAAACCATTTTTTACGCCAACAAATCGCCCGATAAATCGGGCAGCTACAACAACCCCTTTTTTACAGCAAAACTGTAGCGGCAGAGTTTACTCTGCGAACGTATCGGTAGGGGCAGGTCTTGCGCCTGCCCTGTTTGGGCGACCGCAAGAGTCGCCCCTACGAATAGTTGAGCGAGCTCGACCACTACAAAAAGACGTTTTTGTCTATCGTAGGGGCACGGTATGCCGTGCCCCTACCCTCGTTCGTTCAGAATTCCAACGTGGGAGCAAGTCGCACCTTAGGTGGATATGTCTTTGGCATGACTCTCACGCTGCACTCATGACAACTTGTATTCCAGATCTGCCGTTTCTTTTTTTATTAATTTCAAGTAATCCGCAGCATCGTTTTCACTAAGAGAGAATTCATTCTTAAGATACCTTGCACTATCTCTTAGCCCTGAGAGTTTATTCAGTAAACTTGCAGAGTTGCTCCTCTTAAAAATTTTATCATACTTAATGCGAATTTTTGGATGAGTATCTCTTTTATTCTTGCTTAGTTGAGCAATTAATAGTAACCGAACTTTTGCTAATAGTTCCATAGAGCTAAAGCAATTGTCAACAAAGGGTCTCAAAAGTTTATTCTCATATAAGAGCTCGGCTGCCTTAAAGAATTCAGAAGCTGCCTTCAAATGTTCTCTTGCCACGCTTTTGTTATATACGAAATTAAAATCTCCGTACCACGCACCTTTACTACGTATGAATGTTATATGTCCCCAATCTTCCTCATTAGGGTAAAGTTTTAATCTCTGCGCATCTTTCTGAACTTTTACTTCATCATTTAGCCGAACTATTTGATTTCCTTCGTCCGCAGGAAACAACACTTGGAACGCACACACTTTAAAACTTGTTGACAATACTCCTCTTTTTTTCCTACGTTCGATTTCAGGAAGAACCCAAAACTCCCATGTCTGTTTCAAGACTTTACGATATGTCTTATCATCTAACATTTATGATCATTTATCTGGCGGAGAGAGAGGGATTCGAACCCCCGGTCCGCTTACGCAGACAGCGGTTTTCGAGACCGCCCCGTTCGTCCGCTCCGGCATCTCTCCTGGAAAAATTCTTTGAGCAACCTGCCCGATTCTCCCGCAAGCACACCGGACACCACCTTCATCCGGTGGTTGAACCTCGGCTCCTCGACCAGGTTGACCACAGAGCCCGCCGCCCCGGCCTTCTCGTCCAGTGCGCCGAAGACCAACGTGTCAATGCGGGCCTGCACCATGGCGCCGGCACACATAATACACGGCTCCTTGGTCACATAAAGCGTGGCGCCCTCAAGCCGCCAGTTCTCAAGCGCCTCGGCGGCCTGGGTGATGGCGATCATCTCGGCATGTGCGGTAGGGTCGCGGAGGGTCTCACGCTGGTTGTGGGCCCTGGCTATTATGTGCCCATCATGCACTATCACGGCCCCCACGGGGACCTCATCGGCACGAAGGGCCCTATCGGCCTGAATCAGGGCCTCACGCATATAATACTGGTGGGCTTCTTGCAACAAATAGCCACCCTCTCTTCCGTTCCGGGGTGTCCCGCCAGCCTGGGCCTGCAACGGCAGAAAAATCCCCCCTGCCAGCACCCCCCCTTTAACCGGAAGTTCCTTCGCCCTTAAACCACAGAAATTAAAAAAACCACTACACCGCCAGAATATGGCGCGCCCAGGAGGACTCGAACCTCCAACCTCCGGATTCGTAGTCCGTGACTCTATCCATTTGAGCTATGGGCGCACTAGTAGTCCGCAGTAAAATTCTCTGGGAACGGGAATCTATTGGGGAGTATATACCGCCGTAAGGCCTAAAGTCAAGGGGAAACGGCTCATTTGGCCCAGGATTTGCATTGCCGCGATTATCTCTCTACGGGGAGTACGGGCTACATAAGCCCCTTATCCTTGAGGCTTACGTAACTGCCCGACCCTATTATCACGTGGTCGAGCACCTTGATACCTACCACATCAGAGACCTCTTTCAGGCGGCTGGTGATGTCCAGGTCATTCTGGCTGGGTGTGGGGTCGCCGCTTGGGTGATTGTGGACAAATATGACGGACGCGGCGGACTCCCTGATGGCAGGGGCGAAGACCTCTCTGGGGTGAACGACGCTTGAGGATAGGCTGCCGGCCGATATCTGTAACTCCTTTATTATCTTGCTCTTACTATCCAGGAGCAGGAGGAGAAAGGTCTCCTGCCGCCTGTCCCTCAGACGTTCGTGCATGTGGTCAAAGACGTCTTTACTCGTCCTCACCCGCGCGCCGCTGGCAAGCGGCGTGGCGGCAAAGCGTCTGGCTATGGCCGTCGCGGCCTTTACCTGTGCGGCCTTTGCGGGGCCGATGCCCTTTATCAGGGTAAGTTCACTTATGGTCTTTGTAGCTAAGTTCCTGAAATTTCCATACTTAACCAATATCTTCCTGGCCAGGTCTACGGCGCTTGCCTCCGGGGTGCCGTCCCTGATGATTATCCCCAGCAATTCGGCATCCGAGAGAGAGTCCTCGCCACCGGCAACAAGCCGTTCCCTGGGCCTCTCTGAGAGAGGAAGCTCCTTTATGGTGGGACGGCGGCGAAAGTGTCTGCATAGTCCGGTCAGCACGCACTCCTCGCACCGCGGCGTATCAAGACCACACACTGCGCCCGGACCCCCGGCATAGGCAGCAAAGACGGCCTCCACAACGGCCACATCATCGCCCGATGCGGCGGAGACGTCACCCGTTATCTCCCGTATGCGCTCCCCGGTGGCGCGCGAATCTCTTGGGGTCTTTATAAGGCCTATTCGATGGAGCATCTGTCTTGCGGCGGGATTGTTTTCAAGCTTTGTATAGCCGGTGGCGGCGGAATTTTTCTCGGATACGGACAGATCCGGCTGCGGCGAGGTCCCGGCGGAGGATTTTTCCGCCATCAGCCTGTAGACTCTGCAGGCATGGCTGTTCTTAGATAATGATGATGACGGTCTCTTTGAAGTGGCCATCTGGACAAGATACCTCCGGCAATAAGCCCCACTTACGGCGAGTATTTAATCACCTTCACGTCCGATACGGTCACCGTCCCTTCCTCCATCATCTCGTCGAGACAGGGGAGGAAGGCGTCAATCTTTTCACGGGTGTCTATAATCTCTACCACCATGGGCAGGTCTTCGGCAATACGGAGCAGCCTGGTCGTATGCATCTTATGGTGGCTACCGAAGCTCTCCACACCTTTAAGCACGGTCGCGCCCGCAAGACCCTGCTCCATCGCCTTCCGCACAATGGCCTCATAGAGCGGCTGGCCCTTGTAGCGGTGGTCCTCGCCCACAAAGATGCTGAGACGTCTGCCGTCCTCCATCTTTTTCATAATAAAAACCTCTTTAATGCACCTTCAAAGCGGTTATGTAACCGAGCCACACAAAGAGCAGACAAAAAACATAGTTGCCTGTTATATAGAGAGCGCCCAGCATAAAACTACGCTCTTTAAAGAGCTCAAGGGCCTCATAGCTGAAGCTTGAGAACGTGGTAAACCCCCCCAGGATTCCTATAAACAAAAACTGCTGCCTGAGAGCGGGCGTTAGAAATATCCTTTGCTCCGCGATGGTGGCAAGGTAGCCGATGAGATAACAGCCGATGACGTTCACAAGCAGGGTGCCGTAGGGGAACTTAAAACCCAGGAGTTTAATCGCCCCGTAGGTAATCCAGTAGCGCATTATGGCACCGAGAAACCCGCCGAAACCCACCCACATTGTGAGCGTAAAGCCCTTTAGCATTTTTCGCCCCAAAACCCCAAAAACATCTCAGAAACCGAAGAGATGAAACCGCTGGACGAGTATGGCCCCTATAATACCCATCGCTACGAGCATGAAAACGATGTAGCTGACAACAAACTTCCTAAAACCCTCGGGGCCCATGTATACTCCTAAATTTTTTGCGTCAGGCTGCGCGCTGCCGCTTCAACAAAAAGGCGCCTCTAGTCGTCCAGACTCACCTGCTG
The DNA here is from genome assembly GCA_036475985.1 of Candidatus Brocadiales bacterium. GTDB lineage: Bacteria > Planctomycetota > Brocadiia > Brocadiales > Bathyanammoxibiaceae > Bathyanammoxibius. Next base: position 7,332 of record JAZGAY010000205.1, on the reverse strand, counting down.
ATAATCGGCCTCTCTGCACAACTTTTGATACTCGTCTTTGTCAATGATAACGGCCTTGGTCACACCGGGGGGTATAGAGCACTTACCGTCCGCCCCCTTATAGCGGCTCAACCATTTGGGCAGTCTGCTAAACGGATGGCTGTAGGCCGGGTCAAGCATCATCCAGCAGTAACCGTACTCGGGATACTCACCAAAGCTCCACTGCCGGACAGGGGCCTCCCCGGCCCCCACCCTGACAATACAAACTACGTGACGAAAGCCTGTCTCCGGGTCGTCAATCCTCACCACTCCCGATTCAAAACCGGCGAGTTTAAGCAAGACCGCAAGGAGTGTCGCCTGGTCTTCACAGTCCCCCTTCCTGGAAACCAACGTCTCATAGGGAAACTTGGGTATGTTGCCTTTTTCCGTCGAATACCTGATTCCTTTTTTTACGTATTCAAAGATGCTCTCAATCCCCTCGATGTTTCCCTTTCCGGAGGCAAGCCCTTCCGCCAGTTCTTCAAGCCTTGCCCTAACGGGGCCATTACAGTCCTCACCCTGTCCCTGCCGGTAATGCTCACATGCCGGCCATTCAAACCCGGCCAGATCATGGAGCGACACCGCCACGTAGAACCTGATGTGGCGGCGGTTCTTCCCCATAAGGGAGCCTTCGTAAATTTCACTCCTTAACAGGTCGTAATGCTTCTGAAGGCCGGGAACAGGTTTACTATAGTTCAACCACCTCCTGGCCTTCGCCTCATCCGGGAAGCTAAAAAGAATCAAACCCGCCAGGAATATATGGCAAAGATACAGAATAGAATCTCTACCGCTCATCTTTACATAATTCATGGAGAGTGCCCCCACAACTAATTTAGTAATACATGGTAAGTCGAGACACAACCTATTTTTCATGGGCAGGCACAGGGACCTGCCCCTACAAAAACCCTGTAGCGTCCAATCGCCGTATTGGACGTACGAAAATCTTGTGTACGGGCAACCCCCTGTGGTTGCCCGTAAAGGTTGTTGTCTACCAAAAACGTTTGAATACGTAGGGGCAATTCATGAATTACCCCTACTCCTTTCGCCAATTACCTGTCACTTCTTTCGCAGCATCTCGACAAAGGCCTCGATGCGTGTCTTCATCTGGCCGTCAACACCGCCCGGACGGTCGCACTCTAGTGTGAGGACGGGTACGTCCAAGCCCTTTCTGAAGACGGTGTCGAAGATGTTCCTGAAACAGAAGCTCTGCACGTAGTGGATTATGCCGTGGATGTTACGCCGCTCGACCTCGCGGGCCACGTCCTCGAGCCTGCCAAGCCCGCCATATACGTCGTACGGATACGTGTACCGTGCGTACTGCTCTACCAGATTCCCCGTATTGTACGGCATACTGAACTGACGCTGTATCTCGTTAAATACAACGTGGACGTCGAGTCCCTCTATGAAATCGTATATCCCGCCGCATATCGGAGGGATGCCGATATAACCCAATCTTACCGTGTGTGCAATGGGCGCCCTCTCCCCCGCCTCTGCAATAAACGCCTTCGCCTTCTCCTCAAAGAGCGCCACGTTGCCCATCATGTCGCTGGTAGAGACGTTCCACACGTGGTTCTCTTCACCCGTTACCTTTGACTCCTCATACGTGAGGCGGTCTATCTCATGCACGTGGGCGCGCACCCGGTCGAGCTCCCGCTTTACGGCCTCCGCTCTTTCCATGTCAGTATCGAGCGCATCGGTGAGTTCCTTGAGCTGCGCCTCCAAAAGTCTTCTGTCTCTTCCGTACGGATACTTAAACGGTATCACCTCCACCCCATCCGACCTCAACACCTCCATAAGGGCATGGGTGTTGCTGCAGTCTCCCTCTAAAACACCGACCATCTTCTTTATGTTCAGCTTCTTTACGGCCGAGAAGAGGCCCTTTATCCACGCGCAGTTGTTCCGGGGCAGTCCGGCGTTCTCGGCCTCCTCGACCAGCCATGAGGGGTCGTCGTCGGTTATAAAGATATTGTTAAGGTCCACGGGCACACGCCCCGCAGCGAAGATTATCTCGATGGGCACCGTGGTGGTAATAGCCACCGAGCTCTCAGGGGACGGCTCCCTGGGGACGAGCAGCGCCGGGTATGCAACCGTATCCGGAAAAGCAAACTCCACGCGATAACCTCTTGGTAAAAATTAAGACCAGGTTTTTAAAGCGTCGCCTGTCCAAAAAAACAAAAATCCCCGACAAAAACGCAATTACAGCAGAGCAATATAGATAAGTCAAGGGCATACTGTAGTGGTGCCTGTGACGGCACAGAATTGACAAGGTCCACCCCGTTAGCTAGAATGCCACTGTCCGAGGGACCCTGACATGGAAAAAGAGATACACAAAACCAACCAAAAAGTCCCGCCGAATCTGAGGGATTATGAGAAGGCCTACAAGGAATTCCGCTGGCACGACGTCGAGCGGGAACTCGGTCTTGACACAAGAGCCGGCATAAATATTGCCGTAAACGCCATAGACACCCACGCGGCAAACCGGCGCAAGGACAAGGTCGCGCTGTACTGGGAGGGTGCCGGGGGAGAACGCAGGGAATTCACCTTCGAAGGGCTTAAATACGAGTCAAACCGCGTTGGAAACATGCTGAGGTCGCTCGGTGTCAAAAGGGGCGACCGGGTGTTTGTGTTCCTGCCCCGTATACCGGAACTGTATATATGCATAATCGGTATTGCAAAGATAGGCGCGGTCGCAGGCCCCATGTTCAGCGCCTTCGGCCCGGAGGCCATCCGTGACCGGTTGAAGGACAGCGCCGCCAATGTGCTTATAACGGACGCATCGCTCAGAGGAAGGGTGCACCAGGTCTGGGAAGGGCTTCCAGACCTAAAGAAGGTGGTGGTAACGCGTTTACCGGGGACGGAAGGGCTTCGGAATGGCGAGGTGCGTTACGAGGAGGCGATAGAAAAGGCCTCGCGTGAGCTGGATGTAGAACCGATGTCCCCTGAAGACCCCTTCTACATGCTCTACACTTCCGGGACGACCGGGAAGCCGAAGGGCGTGGTGCACGTCCAGAACGACATGATTGCACACTATATTACAACAAAATGGGTGCTCGACCTCCATGAGGAGGACGTGTACTGGTGCTCGGCCGACCCGGGTTGGGTAACCGGCACGGTGTACGGGCTGTGGGGTCCGTGGCTTAACGGCGTCTCGCAGGTGGTCTACGAGGGCAGGTACGATGCGGAAGGCTGGTACTCCATCATGGAGCGCTACGGCGTGACCGTGTGGTACACGGCGCCGACCGCGCTTAGGATGCTCATGAAGGCCGGGGAGGGGCCGATAAAGAAATGTGACCTCAGTTCGCTCAGATACATCTGCAGCGTCGGTGAACCCCTTAACCCGGAGGTGATACGCTGGGGGATGGACGTCTACGGGCTGTGCATTCACGACACCTGGTGGCAGACCGAGACGGGCGCGATCATGATAACCAACTACCCCGCTATGCCGGTGCGTCCCGGCTCGATGGGAAGGCCCTTCCCCGGGGTGAAGGCGGCCATTATAGACGCCGAGGGTAAAGAGTTGCCCGCCGGTAGTTCCGGCATACTGGCCCTGAAACCCGGATGGCCGTCTATGATGCGTTCCATCTGGAAGGACAAGGCACGTTACAACGAGTATTTCAAGATTCCCGGCTGGTACACAACGGGCGATACGGCGCATATTGACGAGGACGGATACTTCTGGTTTATCGGCAGGGCGGACGACGTCATAATGACCGCCGGGCATCGCGTGGGCCCCTTTGAGGTGGAGAGCGCGCTGGTTGAACACGAGGCCGTGGCAGAGGCAGGCGTCATAGGAAAACCCGACGCCGAAAGGGGACAGATTATAAAGGCATTCCTGGTGCTGGGCAGAGGATTCAGTCCCTCAGAAGAACTCAAGGAAGATATCAGGAAATTCATCAAGCGCCGGCTCGCCGGCCACGCATACCCCAGGGAGATTGATTTCTGTGAGAGTGTGCCCAAGACGCGTAGCGGCAAGATAATGCGCCGCCTGCTCAAGGCCCGCGAACTGGGGCTACCCGAGGGGGACCTCTCTACACTGGAGGAATGAGCTATAAGAGATTGTTGCTAGACTACTAAAAAGGAGTAAAATGTAGGGACAGGGTTTATCCCTGTCCGTAGGTCTACAGTTTTACCATGTTAAGCTTTCGGACAGCCACAAGGGCTGTCCCTACACAAATTAGTCAATTAATTTTTGTAATAAGAGATATATGGCGCGTTGAGACGCATCCTACAATACTATATTTTCAGGTATCAATTGTTGAAAACAGGTGGTTAATCATGAACAAACGACTTGTGCTAATTACCGTTTTAATGACCCTTCTGCCGTTTGCTAATACGGCCTATGCCCAGGATTCGCCCGGCTTCGTAGTCGAGAAGTACCTTAAGTCAGTGCGGGCAGGTGACTACGAGAGGGCCTACACGTATATCTCACGCACGGACAGCACCATTATTGAGTGGCTGGAATTGATAAAATTCATCCGGCGTGAGGCACCGGAGCCTATAGTAGCGTTGATTGACATGGCACACTCCATGTCCAGGCAGCAGATTACCAAGACCACTATTGACGGCAACACGGCCACGATAGAGGTGGACTCCATAGTGCCCAATATGAAAGAGGCCCTTCGCCTCGTTGGCAGCGCAGGGGCTGCAAAGGCCATGTTCGAATATGGAGTGCCGCCCATGAGGGTAAGGCACGGCATCTCAGAGCTGGCCATCGAGGACGGAGAGTGGAAGATAACCTGTGTCAGAGGGGTATCTGCCGGGCAGGCAGCCCAACTGGCCACCGAGCTTGCCAAGAAGATATTGGGCAAGGTGGAGGCGGCAAGACTGGCGCAGCAGATAAAGGATTTTCAGAAGGGCCGGAAGGAAAAGACGTAAAGATGGCAGGGTGCGTCTCGACACACCCTGCAATACTGCAAGAGTGTGCCCAAGACACGTAGCGGCAAGATAATGCGCCGCCTGCTCAAGGCCCGCGAACTGGGGCTACCCGAGGGGGGCCTCTCTACGCTGGAAGAATAGCTGTATATCTTTAGAAGAACTCTATCGGCTACAAAAACCTAAGACACACACATTCAACAAAAAAATGCAAAAGCCCCTAGTTTTCATAAGTTCTGTTGTTAGAAATTTAAAAAGCACCAGAAGAAAAGTGAAAGAAATGCTGGAAAAATCTCTCTGCTACAAGGCTGTTACATCGGAAACGGAAGGCAGTTACGCAAGCTCACCCATTTCTACTTGCAAACGTCTAGCACGAAATTGTGACATTTATATAGGCATTTTTGGACAAAAATACGGAACCCCTGCTCCAAGGCTAGGCATATCTTTCACAGAAATGGAATTCGATGAAGCTTACAGGGACAATCCTGAAAAGATTCTTGTTTATGTTCAGGCTGGTGAAAAAGAACAACAACAAAAAGAATTCTTAAAGAAAGTTAGGCACGCATCATCAGGCTATTTTGGGCGTAGACCTTTTAAAAATGACGAACAACTAATACAGGGAATAAAAGCAGATTTAGCCAACTTTGTAAAGGAAAGGTTCGATATTGTTCGCAAAAGAGGCCTCAAGGTAGTTAAGAAGGTTACCCCATCAGGGAATGACTATGCATCAATAAGCCGAAATGACCGCACCAATAAAATGATTAAAGACGCATTAAACATCACTCGCAATAAAGGCTTCGTTTTAAAGCAAAACGTGTATTCTAAATGGGGGCCTGGAATACACTACCGATGGCATAGGAGCTTCGACTTACCAATGCAGCTCACGGGGGGGAGTTTCCCAGAAGATCCTACTGTAACCCTCGCTTGTCCATTTTTTGTGTGTTCAAAAAGGTTTAAAAACAAAACCGTTTGGCTTCTAATCTTTGCCTTTCCTGAGAATTTCAAAGCTCAATATATTGATTATTTGTATCGGCTTTTCAACTGGATTGGAAGGGTTGAGTATACGAAAAAGGACAGGCAAACTGCGGTCAATAAATTTTGGTACACAAAAGATGTCTTGTGTGTATTCTTAGTCCATGAAAGGGCAACTGAACCATCTGTAAGACGTATGGGCAATGTCTGCTTCAAGACGGAGGGTGGACTATATGTAGGTGAACCACTAAGCACATTTCCGGCTAAAATGAAACTTGGAGACTATACCGCATTCGCGAAACACATGGTTTTTGCACCGGGAACAAAAAACAAAACTATTATGGATCTGAAGATATCTAATATACTCAATTTGTTAAATAGTCTTCACTGTTCGAAAAGTTGAATAGAAGGCTTTATGTTCAATGCAAGAAATCCAACATATAGAACTAGAATATTCCGGATTAACATACATTATATTCTTCACCTTATCTGTCATTCTGAGCGAAGCGAAGAATCTCCGAACCGTCCTTCGCTTAAGTCTTTCCACTCAGGATTCATAGAATTAATCAAAGCTATCTTCTTCTTTCGCAGCCATCCTTTAATCGACTTTTCCCTGGCTATTGCGGCAAGTGCATCCCCACATGCCTCAAAGTAGACCAGTGTTGTTGTCTTGTATTTCTTAGTAAATCCTTCAACAAGACACTTCTTGTGTTCAAAAACACGGCGTTCCAGATTGTTTGTTACGCCGGTATATAGCGTTCCGGACTTGTTAGTCATAATGTACACGTAATACTGCTTCATAATTAAAGTTCTTAGACAAACAGCCTACAGTCCCACCACACTTAATGTTATTAGACCCTTCGCTTCGCTCAGGGTGACAAAAAGTGACTGAAGTCAGAATCGTAAGAAGCAGCCAATTTGTGGCATATTTTGCATGTCTAAAACCCCCACATCACTACCTGAGCATACCCTACATTAACTACTTGACGAACCTTACGCGCTATCTCGTCCGGGCCGACCCTCTGCTCAGGGCCTCTTCTTTTACCGCCTCCTCATACATGCCCAGGCGTCTGTACGCCAGGGAGAGGTGATGGTGTATCAAGGGGTTGCCGGGGTCCAGCTTTACGGCCTTTTTGTGGGCCTGTGTGGCCTTATCGTATTCTTTTTTCTCATAAAAGGCCCTGCCGATGAGCATCTGGGCCTCGGCCATTTGTGGGTCTGCCTGAAGTGCGCGGCTGTATTCTTCTATGGCCTCATCGTATCTACCGGCCGTGAAATACACGCTGCCCAAGACGTTAAACCACTCTGCATTTTCCCCGTCTATCTCTATGGCCTTTTCCATCTCTTCAACGGCATCGTCGAAATCTCTAAAGGCGAGATACGCCTGACCAAGGGACATATAGGCCCTGGCCAGTCCGGGGGCGCGCTTTATGGCCCTTTTAAAGGGTTTTACGGACCTTTTGTACTCGC
>JAZGAY010000204.1:0-5553 GCA_036475985.1 Candidatus Brocadiales bacterium | reverse complement strand
TGGCAGGTTCCGGCAGACCGGTGCGACTATACTCCTGCGAGAAGAACTGGTGGAAGGCGATATACCACCCGTAAGGTACGATGTGGCGCGGGCACTTGGGGAAATTGGTGACGCCACCGTTGTTGGTGTTATGATCAGGGTCATGGACGATGGTGCGGTTGATTGGAGGATAAAGGGCGCCTGTGCCGGTGCATTGGGTGAGATTGGTGATCCCAGCGCGGTAACGGAACTCGGTGAGTTGTTGATGGAGAATACAGGTCAGCCTTTTTCTGTGTGGACCCGTTACCGTGCGGCATGGGCCCTTTCCTCAATGGGGGAAGACTCACTAATGGTTCTTTTGGAGGCCTTGAGAGACGACGAAGAGTTAATCAGGAGGAAGAGCGCCTGGGCGTTGATAAGGATAGGACCTCCCGCTATACCCGCGCTTGTTAGGGCATTGAGAGACCCTTATGCGAGGGTCAGGGAGAGGGCCGCTCTGGCCATGGGCTGGATAGGAGACTCCAAGGCTATACCGTCCCTCGTGCGTTCCATTTATGATGAGAATTTTAAGGTCAGACAGGCCGTTGTATGGGCTATTGGACATATAGGCGGCGTCAGGGCGGACAAGGTCTTGGCGGAGCTTGTGGATTCTGACGATGATGAGAGGATAAAGGAGCTGGCAGGGGAGGCCATAGCCAAAAAATCTAAGAAATATAAGGGGGCCTCGAGGTGAAGAAAGTCTATTTGGTCGGGTCAGGACCCGGAGACCCTGGCCTTGTTACCGTAAAGGCCATTGAGTGCACAAAAAAAGCGGATGTCAGAATATATGACCACCTTGTGTGTGAGGAACTGCTCGGACACGCAAGAAAGGGAGCAGAGGTTATCTACGTTGGCAAACAGGGCAATCGGCACACTCTCGAACAGGATGAGATAAACGACCTTATTGTGGAAAAGGCCAGGCAGGACAAGGTCGTGGTAAGGCTCAAAGGCGGAGATCCATTTGTCTTTGGCAGGGGAGGCGAGGAGGCTGTATACCTGGCTGAGAGGGGAATAACCTTTGAGGTCGTGCCGGGTATTACTGCCGCAATAGCTGCCCCGGCCTATGCGGGCATACCCGTGACGCACAGAGATTATACGTCTACCCTCGGCCTGATAACCGGACACGAAAACCCCGAAAAAGGCGGGACTGCCCTGCCCTGGGATAAACTAAGTACGGCAGTGGGCACCCTCGGCGTGTATATGGGCGTAAAAAATCTGCCTTATATAGTGGGGGAGTTACTTAAGAACGGCAGGTCCAAAGACACCCCTGTAGCAATAATACGCTGGGGCACCACTGCGCGACAGGAGACGGTGGTGGGTACCCTGGGAGACATTTTGGAAAAGGCCAAGGACGTTAAGCCTCCCGCCATCACCGTGGTGGGTGAGGTGGTCAGGCTCAGGGAGCAACTGAACTGGTTTGAGACAAGACCACTCTACGGGCGAACGGTAGTGGTTACCAGGGCCAGGAGCCAGGCCAGTGATTTTGCAAGGGCGTTGGAAGAACGGGGTGCAAGGATTATAGAGTTTCCCACCATTGATATTGCAGAGCCGACAGATTTCTCACCTTTTGACGAGGCACTCCGTGAGATAAGCGGATTTCACTGGATAGTCTTTACGAGTGTGAACGGTGTCGATGCGTTCTTCCGGAGACTGTTCCATCTGGGTATGGATGCGCGTGAGCTTAAGGGCGTGAAGATATGTGCCATTGGGCCGGCGACTGCCGGTGAGGTCCGCAGGCACTGTCTGCGCGTTGATTGCCAGCCCTCTAAGTACGTGGCGGAGGAGGTGCTGGAGGAACTAAAGAGGAAGGAAGATTTAAAAGGGAAACGGGTCCTGATGCCCAGGGCCGATATTGCCAGGAGTTTCCTGCCGGAAGAGTTGAAGAAGTTGGGGGCAGAAGCCGTAGAGATTACGGCCTATCGTACGGTCCTGGCGGATGTGGGAGACAAAAAACTCCTGGACAGATTGACCACTGGAGAGGTAGATGTGGTGACCTTTACCAGCTCATCTACAGTGAGGAATTTTGTCAAGCTGATAGGCAGGGAGAACCTGACAAAGCTCAACGGCAAGGCGCGCTTTGCCAGTATAGGGCCCATAACCACCCGGACGGCGAACGAGCTGGGTCTTAAGATATCACTGGAGGCAAAGGAATACACCATACCCGGCCTGGTAAAGGCAGTTGAAGAGATGCTGACGTCATAGCATTTGACGCCCGCGGACAGGAATAAAGACCCCCGTTCCAAGCCTTGAGACTGATTAAAGTAGAGATCCTAACTGTCAATCCGTACCTGTAAATACTCCCTCAGCTTGATAAGTTCCTCAGGGACTTCGTCAAGCTTATCCATAGTGGCGTTGAGTTTTGCGTTCAGGTCTCTTATCCTCTGACCCATCTGGCGCAGTACCCTTAGCGCAAGTGTGGGGTCCATCCTTACACGTTTCAAGAACATCTCATGGTCTATGGCAAGCACACGTGCATCGCCTGATGCCTTGACGGTGGCGGAGCGAGGCTTTGCGTCGAGGAGACTCATCTCGCCGAATATGTCGCCATCTTTTAGGATAGCCAGTATCCTTTCCGCGCTTCCACTGCCCTTGACCACCTTTACCTTTCCCTCCTGCACCACGTACATCACCCTGGTTTCGGTACCCTCTTCCACAATAATATCACCGTCTTTATAAGTCGTTCCTAATAGCCCTTCCTCTCCCATAGCTTTTATGCCCCCTTTAAGTGTAGGCCATATTGGTTTTTATTAGACTATAATGCCTCGATCTATACCTGCATCGAACACCACGTCTACAACACATCTCCATAGTCTGCCTGAGGCAGATAAATTCCTGTACGCACCTATTTCTTGAAGGCCACATATCTATTCCAGAATTCTCTCAGGATGCCCTTAATCAGTGGGAATTGCGCCTTGGGGCCGATGGCCAGGTAAAAGATTTCCGTATAGTTCCTACCACCGGTGAACATGTCCCAAAGTATAGTGCTGTGGGGCTGATTGCCAGATGGATTCACCTGTTCCTGGCGCACAGTGTTAAAGAATCCTTTACTCAACAGTGGAGAGCCTGTTACGTAGTCATTTATGGTAAACAGGACCTTTCCAAGCATGTTGTCCTTGTCTATGCCTTTACATGTTGGAAAATAGTGTTCGGCAAAATCCGACTCGCTTATCCCATATAGCATGGTGGTATAGGCAGCGGACTTTCCGGTGATGAAGGCCGAGCCTATTCCGTCCTTGTAGAGCCGGGTACTGGAGGCGTCTCCTACTATTACAATGCGGTCGGTAAAGGGTTTTTTTGCGGGCGTGAGGCTTATCTTTGGGTAGCAGTGACAGAACTTATCCGGCAGCCCCCAGCCTTTAGGCAGCATCTTTTGCATAACCGGATGGGCCACAAATGCCTTTACCGTGTCTTTGTTGATGTCCTTTCCGAGCAGGCTGATGGTGGCGTAGTCGTCCTTTGGGGTTATGGCGGCAAATTTTATGCCGGGCATGTTCAGGAGGAAGACATGGATGGCGTTTCCAAAGTGTTGGTTCACCCATTCCTTGCCCAATTCCAGTTCGGTTTGCATGCATCTGATGGTGCCAGGCGGGACATAACCGAAGCCGAGGTCTTTAATCTTCTCTACAGTGCGTGCGTTTACGCCGAAGGCCCCCACAAGCAGGTCGGGCTGCATTACCACTTTCTTGCCGGAGTAGAGCGTGGGTTTATCGCCGTTTAGCTTTATCTCATCTATTACCGTCCGCTCTATGGTGGCCCCTTCTTCGGTGGCCTTTTGAAGCATGAAGTCATCAAAGCTTAGAATCTCTCTTCCGGCACTGCCCTTGGGTCCACCGCCGCGGTATGTGGTTGCGATACCCCTCTGCTGGAGCCGGGGGGACTTTATGGAGACCTCTCCTTCTGTGGTGTGGAAGCAGTAGGAGTCTATACTGCGCTGCACTACTATGGGAGGTATGTTTATCCCGTCTAAGGCGAGATGCTGCACCATGGTTTCGGAGATTACTCCAGCGCACATGTTGCACCCTGCGGGGCCCTGGTTGGTGAACGTCTTGCGGTCAAAAATCTTTAGACGTACCTTTTTGCCAAGGTCATTTGCCAACTTAAGGGCGTAAATGCTGAAGAATGAGCCGGCAGGTCCTCCCCCTATTACTGCAATTTCCGCCCCTTCTGGCAGAGGCAGATTACTGTGGCCCTCCATCTATTGTTGACCCCCAAGATTATCGCTGGTAATCTGCAAAGATGTTACAAAAATACTCTTGCCCTCGTCAAGTACGTTATATGCTCAACAGATAAGACGTTCTATGGCAAAACTTTAACTTCGTGTTTTGTGGGTGGCCTCCATACAAACTGAATTGAAGATGATTTTATAAATATTACCGTTTTTCGGATGGAACAAATAATCGGGTTGTTATTGGGTATCGGCTGTCGTCAATAACTCCTCTACCTCAAACAGTTCCATCTCTTCCGCGCGCCCCTTGAGTGCCTTCTTGCCCACGCTGGATGCCTTTACTTTATCCTTAATTTCGCTGTGCGTATTCTCGCTAATCAGGATGGAGTTGGGTTTACCCTTTGTATAATCCTGAATGCGGAAGGCCATGTTAACCGGGCCGCCGATTACGGTATATTCCATTTTCTCTTTGGAACCCACGTTTCCGGAAATGACTTCTCCTGTGTTGATACCGATGCCGATAGCAAGGGTCTCGTCCATCTTTTCCTTGAGCCAGTTGTTGAATGCGTCGAGCGATTTCTGTATTTCCAGTGCGGCAGAGACTGTACATAGTGCATGGTCATCGAGTGAGGCGGGCGCCCCAAAAACGGCCAAAACACCGTCTCCGATGAATTTGTCCACTACGCCACCCTTGCCCATCACGATCTTGCTAATCTCCGAGAACAGTTTGTTCAGTACATCTACCACTTCCTCCGGCTTGTGTTTCTCGGAGAAAGGGGTAAAGCCCCTTATGTCCAGGGAGAGTATCGAGACTCTCCTTTTCTCTCCCGTGAAGAGGTGTTCGTCCGCGCGTTCCAGGACCTCGCTTACCACCTTTTCCGGCACGTAGCGTTCAAAGACCTTTCTTATCTTCACTTCTTTTTCAATGGAACTTGTTAGCTTGTTTACCTGGTCCTGGACCTCCTCGAGCAACTGTTCGTTTTCCTCTTCGAGGTCTATTCTTGAGAGCACGTCTCTTACGGTCAACTTGAGGGCTTCAGGTTTCCAGGGTTTTGTTATGTATCGGTATACGTGTCCTGTATTTATGGCTTCTATCAGGTCCTCAATGTCGGTGTAACCGGTGAGTACTACCCTGGTGACCTCAGGACATATCTCCATGCAGTGTTTAAATAATTCCGTTCCGGTCATCTCAGGCATCCTCTGGTCTGAGATTATCATGGCGATATTGTTTTCCTTCAGAATTTTGAGAGCCGTTTCACCGCTCTGGGCGGCAAAAACAATACATTCCCTCCTCAGTGTGCGTTGGAGCAGTTCCAGGCTGTCCTGTTCGTCGTCGACTACTAGTACATTATGCCTTCGCATCCTCTTTT
>JAZGAY010000203.1:0-3744 GCA_036475985.1 Candidatus Brocadiales bacterium | reverse complement strand
CACCTCCTTTGCCAGCATGTCCGCTATCAGGACGGATGAGGGTACCTCTATCATAATTCCCATGGGAATATTCTCGTCAAAGGGTATTCCCCTCCTGCCCAATTCGTCCATCGCCTCCTTTACCATTGTCTTTGCCCTACGGAATTCACTCAGGGAGGATATGAGGGGAAATAGTATCTTTATATTCTTCTTCAGGGCCGAGGCCCTGAGGATTGCCTTCAATTGCGTGTTGAATACGTTAGGGTGCTCAAAACAGTAACGGATGGAACGGCACCCCAAAAATGGATTTGCCTCTTTATAATTACTCCCGTTGAAGAATTTGTCTGCTCCCAGGTCTACCGTTCTTACAACGATTGGCCTTGAGTCCAGTTGCTGCACGGATTCAATGTAAGACTTGAGGTGATGTCCCTCATTGGGCGACTTGCCGGCCTCGAGGAAGAGGTATTCTGTCCTGTATAGCCCTACGCCGGTGGCGCCATACCGCAGAAATGTATCAATCTCTCTGGGGAAATCTATGTTTGCCAGAATGGCTATTTCTCTGCCGTCAGGAGTTTCGGCAGGCTGGTCCTGCAACTCCTGAGTAAGTTTTGCCTCAAATACGTGTATCGTCTTTTCCTTCTCTTGATACTCATTTACGGTTTTTTCGTCAGGTCTTATTATTACAATACCTTTGTTTCCGTCGATGACGACCGTGTCTCCCGGATAAATCTCTGTGGTTATACTGCCGAGACCTACCACTCCGGGTATGCCCAGGGCGCGTGCCAGTATGGCGGTGTGAGATGTCCTGCCGCCAACCTCGGTGGCAAAACCTTTTACCTTTTCAGAATCAAGGGACGCGGCTTCCGAGGGTCTAAGGTCATGCGTAATCAGAACAACTTCCTCTGAGAGATTGTTTAACTCTTCGCGTTTTTCTCCCATTAGGGTGCCCAGTAGCCTGTTCTCTATGTCTACTATGTCGCTTACCCGTTCCTTTATGTATTGGTTGTCGGTGCTGTTGAGCTTCTTTATGTAGTCTTTTAAGACCATGGAAACGGCAAATTCCGCCGTGACCCAAAAGTTTTCTATTTTAGAGGTGAACTCTCTTTTTAGATGCGCGTCCTTTAATATGGTTCTATGTGCCCCGATGATGGTTGCTATTTCATGCCCGAGTCTTGAAGAAACCTGCTCTTCAAGCTCTTGCATCTGCTTTTCTGCAACCTCTATGGCCTTCTCTAGCCTGTTTACCTCATGAGGTATATGTACCTCAGATATGAAATTTCTCTTTACCCAGTAGCCGGTACCCTCCAGGATAAAGGCCTTTCTTATTACCACTCCCGGTACCAGGGCGATACCCTTCTTGATGACCATGGTTTGTTCGTTAAAGTTGCCGCTGACGAGGTTGGACAGGGCACCGAGGGCGGCGTCGGCGTCTTTGCCGTCTGCGATGATGCGTATATCGGTGCCTCGCTCTGCGCCAAGGGTTAGCAGCTCTATTACGCTCTTTCCGTTGACTTCTTTATCCTTGGCCTTCACCCTTATGTCGGAGAAGTAGGAGTTTGCTATTTCCGCAAAACGGGTGGCCGGACGGGCGTGTAGGCCGTCTGCATTCAATATCCGATATTGACGGTTTATAAGCATGATTTAATGATGGGGTTTCAGTCTTGCAGGTCTAGGTCAAGCTTTCGGTGGGATGACTGTCTACCTCTCTTAGGGTCTCTACCATTTCCTCTTTGTCCGAAGCCGTGGTCATAAAACGTCTAAAATCACCGTCTCTTATAAGTGTTGCTATTCTTTCAAGGGCCTGCAGGTGTGCACCAGCGGTTTCGTTAGGAGACAGAAGAAGAAAGACAAGGTGTACCGGCTCTCCGTCCAGGGCGTCAAAGTCTACACCTTCCTCTGAACGTGCGACGGTTATCACCAGCCTTGAGACACATGAATGCTTTGTATGAGGTACGGCCACTCCACCACCTATTCCGGTACTGCCCAGCTGCTCCCTTTTCAGAAGAGCGGCCATGACACTATCAAATTCTTTTTCCGGAATCTTGTGAGACCGCGTAAGGGCCCCAACCATTTCCCCAATGGCGGTCTTTTTGTCCTTGACCTTTAGTTCATATATTATTGCTTCCTCAACGAGAAAGTCTGTTAGCTTCACTAAATTCTCCAGACAGGAAGAAAACTTACCGCGCAACCAGGGTCCGAGCCTGTCGAATATTGCCAGTATAAATGACACTATAACTACATACTACGGGCTTTTCCAGGCCTTTTATGTGCTTTCTACCGGGCCGGCCGACGAGGTTCCCTTCTTAGGCCTTTTTTCGTACAGTTTTTCCTTGTGGCGGGTTAACTGCCTTTCCAATTTATCTGCGGCCCTGTCTATGGCTGCGTAGATATCGTGGTCTATAACCTCTGCTATCAGTATCGACCCCCTGGGCGCAGAGGCAATCATCTCTGCACAGTGCCTCTCGTTTTCTACGTCCAGGTTTACCTGTACCTTAATAAGCTTGTCATAGAATTTTTCCAGCTTCTTGACCTTCTTCTCCGCGTAGCTCTTTATGGCATGGGTGATACTGATATGCCTTCCAGAGACTATTATATTCAACGGGTGTACCCCTTAATATGTCTTAATAAGGTGAAATTCCAGCCCACATTCTACTTTCTAAAAGATGGGTAGTCAAGCATATTAAGCCCCGGCCATGGTTCGCCTGGATTTTGCTACTGTGAGGACGTAAACCTTTCTTGCCCCGGCCTTTTTGAGAATCCCGGCACATTCCGACGCAGTAAGGCCGGAGGTGAAAACGTCGTCAACGAGGAGTATGTTCTTGTCCTGGAAGACGGCGGGCCTTTTGGCCCAGAAGGCACCGCGAACGTTCTCCTCGCGCCGGTAATATGGCAGACTGGTCTGGGAAGCGGTGTTTCGAGTCCTTTTCAGGTCCCCGGTGCAGATGTCTGTGTCGAGAAACCGCCCTATTTTTCTCCCCAGACGCTCCGCCTGGTTAAAGCCGCGCTCGGCGCACTTTCTCCGGTGTAGAGGTACAGCTACTACCAAGTTTATATCGAGCTGGCTTAGACCGGTTTTCTTTGCATACCGTATGAGAATCTCTGAGAGAGGTTCTGCGAGAAATTCCTGCCGCTTGTATTTGAACTGATGTATAAGCTCTTTTACGGTATCCTCATAGTAAACGGCGGAAAATGCGGCGTCGAACCTGAAGTTCTTGGTCCTGCACTCCGTGCAGCCCTCTCGAGAAGCCAGGGCATAATCCCCCAGGCCCATACCACACCTGGGACAACGTGTACCGGTTATATAGTGAATGCCGTGCCAGCAGTTGTTGCAAAGATACTTACTGTCCTCATTGTGCAGGCTCTTCCAGCAGCCGGAGCAGTGCATCGGGTACAAGAGGTTGACGACGGCGGCTAGATAGTGACTGAACGCCATAGGCTATGGGACGCCGGACAATGTCCGATATTACAACAGGTGTCGTCTATTTCGACAGAGAGGGCAGTTCCCAAGGCCCTCCCTGCCATTCGCACGGCCTGTTGTATGGTCTTGCCTCCAAAAAGATAAGTCTTGTATTAATCATATGATAGAAAAAGAAGGAAAGAATTCTGTGTCCTATCAGGTCAATATTCTTTTCAGCTTTCATTATGGCATCGTAGTTGCGTATTATTTGAGGTAGTTCTGTTACCTGCCATACAGGACTACAGGCAGTTTTCCCAGAAAGGCCAGATAGTTAGGCACTATCTGGCCTCCCTCCTTTCTAGACCATA
>JAZGAY010000202.1:0-4875 GCA_036475985.1 Candidatus Brocadiales bacterium | reverse complement strand
AAAACATAATAGCCACGTCTTTCAGCTTTCTGTCATCCTCCAGGCCCACCTTTTCTCTGAGCCGTTTTAGTTCGTAGCGGCGCGTGGCATCTCCGTATCTGTCACTCTGCAGGGGTAGTTCCCTGATAAGACTGGCCGATGGTCCTGTCACAAGCGCCTCCCTTCCCGTAAAGAGCTCTATGTTCCTACCGTGAGGCCACCAGCATATAATCAGGGCATCCTCTTCAGTGTTACTCTTTATGAACTCATACGCCTTTATCCATGACGAGGACACCATGTTGGTCCTTATCCCACGTTCCGTCTCGGCATAGTCCATCGAGTACACAAGCGGCTCATAAGTCTCACCCCGCTCGTTTCGATACCTTACCCTGTACTCCACGCCCAACAGGTCTCCCTCGTGAAAGGTCCTGGCTACCTCACCAAATTCAAGCGTGAGCTTCGCGTTCAGCCGTTTTTCATATTTAACCACCTTTTCGATGGGAAATACCGATTCCGGCAGCAGCACCAGTGTGAAATCACGCGGGTTATACTCCTCAACTTCTATGTATTCGTACAGGGCCTCGGCTCTGGCATAACATGCGGTGGTGCCAAACAAAACACCCGCTGCCGTCAATAACAGCGTCAATCCCAATAAACGGTTATAGGCCATGATGGTTGCGGTCCTTCCCGTAGCCTGCCAGTTTGCGAGTTTCCTGATGTTACCAGGACTGGTGGGCAAGTGTTCACTACTAAAAACTAACTGTTAGATACCGTAATATTGAACTTTTTTATCTTCTTGTACAAGGTCTCCCTATGAATTCCCAGCATGCGTGCTGCCTCGTTTTTATTGCCTTTGGCAACCAGGAGCATATCTCCGATGTGTTTTCTCTCCAGCGCTTCAAGCGTACGTTCACCGGAGAGCGTCATTGAAGGTATCTCCAGAAATCCCTCACGGACGTTCGGAGGAAGGTCACTGGACCTTATTAAACCGTCTTCGCAGAAGATTGTAGACCTCTCTATCGCGTTAGCCAACTCTCTTACGTTGCCCGGCCACGGATATGACAGGATAACGTCCATGGCCTCATCGGCCACTTTCGGCGCCTTCTTGTTCATTTCCGTAGAAAACTTTTCAAGAAAATGCTCGATGAGGAGGGGTATATCCCCTTCCCTCTCCTGCAGGGACGGCATGTTAATGATAAGGGTGTTAAGTCTGTAAAAGAGGTCGCTGCGGAAACGTCTTTCCCTTATCATTTTCACAATGTTCTGGTTCGTGGCCGCAATAAAGCGCTCGTCCACCTTTACCACCTCGTTTCCCCCCAGCCTCTCGAATTCACCCCTTTCAAGCACTCTGAGAAGCTTCGCCTGCATGGCCACGGGCATATCGCCTATCTCATCCAAAAAGAGCGTGCCGCCATGGGCCACCTCAAACTTGCCGATCTTCTGTCTATCCGCTCCGGTGAACGCGCCCCTTTCATACCCGAAGAGTTCACTCTCCAGCAGGTTCTCGGGAAATGCCGCACAGTTTATCTTCACGTACGGTCTGGCGTAACGGCGGCTTGAGTAATGGATGGCGTCCGAGACCATCTCTTTTCCCGTGCCGCTCTCCCCGATGACAAGTACTGTGGCGTCTGTATGGGATACCTTCTTTATGGTCTTTACTATTTGTCTCATCAATTTTGACTGGCCGATAATGTTTTTGCTGCCGTGCCTTTCCTCTAATTGCCAGTGCAGGAATCGCGTCTCTTCCGTAAGGGCCTTGAGTTTGATTATCTTCTGGATGTTTACGAGCAACTCGTCAATATCCAGGGGCTTAAGCATATACGCAAAAGCGCCCAGTTTTGTCGCCTTTACGGCCGTTTCGATGGTGCCGTAGGCCGTCATTATTATCACCTCGAGTCCGGGATGCTTATCCTTTATTTTTTCAAGGAGTTTGACACCGTCTATACGCGGCATCCTGATGTCGATAAGCGCAATGTCAAATTTGTCTTTTCCCAGCGCATCGAGGGCTACTCGCGCGTTCTTCGCCACCGCCACCTCGTAGCCGTTCGTACAAAGTATCTCGTTGAGCGTCTTAAGGAGATTGGCCTCGTCGTCGACTATGAGGATCTTGAGCTTACCTTGCATCTCTTTCCGCTCCTTCTTGACTTCTTGTCTCCGTTGTTATTATAAGGTAGAGTTATGGTGAATGCCGAACCTTACCCTCTTGAGAGTTCATTAAGGGCCTTGATCCTGCCGTTGAGGGCGAGGGCGATAATTGCGTATTCGTACGATTTCCTTGTAACCGTTGGATTCCTTTATGTTGTTCAAGAGGGCGGAGAGGAGCAGGAATAATACTATTAGTCTGGTTTTTACAGACTTGAACGTCACTCCCACCCAAGCATCCTGGCTGATAATACCGGATTTTAACACGGCAGCATAGGTGGGTACAAGGAGAAAGTGTATAAAAAACCGACACCTCGAGGGCGATATCAGTAAGAAACGACACATTTCCCCCGGGACTGTAAAATATGAGGCCCGGTCAAAGCCTCTCTATATCAACGTAAGTGGAGTTGTAGGCG
The DNA here is from genome assembly GCA_036475985.1 of Candidatus Brocadiales bacterium. Taxonomy (GTDB): domain Bacteria; phylum Planctomycetota; class Brocadiia; order Brocadiales; family Bathyanammoxibiaceae; genus Bathyanammoxibius. Next base: position 2,338 of record JAZGAY010000202.1, on the reverse strand, counting down.
GCGTTTCCGCCGAATTTCTGCACGTGGTCGGGTATCAGTACATTAATGCCCTTGCCACCTGTAAGCTTAGGCCAGATTCCCCCATACGCCAGTGCCACTCCAGGGCTTACGTTATCTGACACCCTGGCCCCCATAACAAGCTCGCCCAGTCCGTTCCTGAGTCTCACCCTGTCGCCGTCGGCTATGCCCCTGGCCTTAGCGTCTTCCTTGTTTAACAACACCCCGGCCTCCACCTCCTCCTGCCACACGTTGTGGAACTGGGAGCGGGTTATGTGCCTCTCATTGGCGGTTATCAACTGAAATGGGCGCCCATCCCTGGTGTCGTCCTCGCAATAGCCGGGCAGGGGGGGGAGTCCGTCTTGCTCCGCCAGCTGAGAATAAAACTCTATCTTACCTGACGGCGTTGGAAAGCGGTCTTCGGGCATGACCGCCATCTTCAGAAAGCCTTCGCGCCGCAGGTCTTTCAGTGAAAAATCTATGGCCGGGCTCCTGGCCATGAACTCTTCCAGTATTTGCTCTTCTGCCGGATAGAGTTCTTTCGCATCAAGGTCAAGGCCAGGGTCAAGCCCCATGGCCCGGGCCAGCCCCCGAAGCGCCTCGTAATTCGGCCTGGCCTCGCCCAGGGGCGTTATCGCCCTTTCATTTATAGACATATAATTATGGTAGTAGCTCAGGTTAGCATCGAAACTCTCGAGGAAACTGGTGGCAGGGAGCACGATGTCTGCGTAGTCGCATGTGTCATTCTGGAACAGGTCATGGACCACCACAAAGACATCATCCCTCGACAGGCCCTTTCTTACCAGTCCCTGGTTGGGCAGATTCACGGCCGGGTTGGTGTTAAAGACATAAAGCCCCTTAACACTCCCTTCCTCAAGTATTTTACCCAGGAGCGACATGTTGTACGACTTCCTCTCCCCCTTCAGGAACTGCCTGCCCTGCAGGAAGCCAAGGTCAACGTCCCTGTCCGTGTTACTGTACTGGATGCGAAGGGAACCCGTCAGGACGGGTAGGAGCGCAATGGCCCTCACCGCCTCGCCGCCGTAGAGGTGTTTCTGCACGCCGAATCCGGCGTGGATAAAATTCGGCCTGAGTTCTGCAAGGTCATGTGCAAGCCGGACGATGTCGTCTCTGGAAAGCCCGGTTATCTCTGCGACCCTCTCCGGTGTGAAATCCTTGACCACCTCTATAAACCGTTCAAACCCGTAGGCGTATTTCTCTACCGAGTCCCTGTCGTATAGCTCATTTGCTATGAGGTAATTGGCCAGCCCCAGCGCAAGCGCGCCGTCGGTGTTGGGCCTGATGGGCAGGTGTGTGCCAAGGTCTTTTGAGGTCTTTACCGGGTCGATGAGATAAAATTTTGCACCGTTGCGGACCGCTTTCTTTGCCATGTTGTACCCGTGCAGGTTACTCCACGGGCCGTTGAGCCCCCAAAAGATTATCAGCTTCGACTCCTCAAGTTTGTCAGGGTCGACGCCCCAGTAGTTGCCATATGTATATTTTAGCGCCATCCTCCCCGCAAGCGCGCATACCGTGGGCTCACCGTATCCGGCCCCGAGGGCGCTAAAGATTCTCTGCGAGGCGTGGGCCGTCAAGAGGCCCATGTGACCGAAGTAGTGAAACGGAAGGAGGGCGCCGGGACCGTGTCTGTCAATTATCCCCCCGAACCTTTCCGCAATCTCTCTGTACGCTTCGTCCCAGCTAATGCGCCGGAACTTGCCCGCGCCCTTTGCGCCGACACGCCTGAGGGGATGGAGTACCCTGTCTGGCGAGTACACGAACTTGAGGGCGTTCTTTATCTTCCAGCAGATAAGGCCCTGTGTGACGGGATGCCTGGGGTTGCCGTCAAGTTTCTTGGCCTTCCCGTCCTCCACCGTGGTGAGGATAGAGCAGGTGTCGTAACAATCCCTGGGGCATGTGCTGTTTACAATCATCTTTTAACCAAACTTGTAGACCTTCAGGTCTGTCCGTTCGCGGACAGGTTTAAAAACCTGTCCCTACATTATAATGCGGTGGAGGGTTACAAATCCGCCCTTGGCGTGTGTCGCAGGGCTACCGCCCTGCGGTTGGCACGGACCTTTAGCCCTGTTGCCTTTCAATCTCCTCAATCACTTTCAAGACAAGGCGTCCAACCCGGTCAAAGCCCTCAAGTTCGAGCTGGTCTATGCCATCCTTGCTGGTGTGCACAACCCTGGCCTTCTTCGAGAAGGTAGAGAGCGTGACGGCATTAAACCCCTCGTAGACAAGCGGAAAGTGGTCGAACGCGACGCCCAGCACTAGAAGCGGCGTCTTGACCTCGACCCCCTCCTCCTTGCCCGCCTCCTTTATTAACTTCACGAAC
>JAZGAY010000201.1:0-6547 GCA_036475985.1 Candidatus Brocadiales bacterium | reverse complement strand
CCGGACTTGGCCATGAGGTCAAGGGCCTCGGCGTCCTGTGAGATATTAAGGGCGGTAAAGCCCAGCCAGTCCTTCTTCAGCCCCCTGTCAATCATCCCCTGGAAGAGCTCCCTGGCGCGGCGCGCGGACAGGTTGCTGTGGCCGTAGAAATTGTCCTCGGCGAACATGAGTCCCTTATAATCAGTAGCCTCCATCTCATCGAGCACGTCCTCGAACGGCCTTTCTCTGAACTTCTGGCCCTGGAAGGTAGGCACACTGCAGAAGTCGCAGCGGTTCGGGCAGCCCTTTGTGGTTATTATCGAAGAGAACTTGTAGTCGTATTTCTTTCTCATGAGTTCTCTATCGGGATAAATCTTTTTGAGTACTGAGAGGTTCGGGAGGCCGCCGTCGTAGCGTTTCTGGAGCCTGCCGTTTTCGAAGTCCTTTATGACCTGCGGCCAGACGTTCTCGGCCTCTCCCGTAACGACCGTGTCAACGTACTGTTGGGCCTCATCCGGGCATATCGAGGCGTGTATACCGCCCATTATGGTGGTGCAGCCGTGTCTCTTGGCGGCCTGGGCGATTTTGTAGGCCCTGGGGGCCTGATAGGTGAGTGCGGTAAGTGCTACTATATCGGGAGGGTCGAAGATTATGTCTTCTTCCTTATCATCCATTGCGAGTTCGAGGTTCTCGTCGACCACGTCGAACTCCCAGCCATCGCCATGCGTGAGGGCGGCGATGTAGGCCAGATTAAGGGGCATCTGGACTATCACGCTTATGCTCTCCTCACCGTGACGGCCCGGTGGATGAGGGTTTACAAGCATCATTCTCTTCATAACCTTTATCTCCCGTTTCTCAATATCGCTTTTGCTACCCGCCAACCGGAAGACACTACCGCGCATACCCCCGGTCCGGGGTTTGTCCAGTGTCCGGCCAGATACAAGTTATCCACCGGGGTCGTGTTGCCGGGCCTCCCGGGCCCGGTCTGCTCAGGCGTGGCGGCCCATCCGTACGCAGCTCCCTTTGAGTTGAGCGTATACCGCCAAAGGGTCTTGGGCGTGGCCGCCTCCACTACCTCGACGTGCCTGTTAAGGTTCGGCACCAGGTCTTCAAGGTACTGTATTGTACACTCGGTGTAATTATCTTTCAAGCCCTTCCAGTCCTCAATTTCACCATATTTTTCCTCAATCGTGGCCACTACCGTAATCTCCTGACAGCCCCCCTGGGCCAGCGACTTGTCCACGTTGGTCGGCACGGATATGTACTTCCACTGGTCGTTCGGGCCATGATAAAAGCCCCTTTTAAACCCGCTCAGGTCTACGCCGGGGTCAAGACCAAGATAAAGGAGGAAATATGAGGGGCTCTCCTCCATCCCTTTCAACCTGTCCAGAAAATCGCGGTCAATCTCCTCTTTTATAAGCTCAAAAAACGTCTGCTTTGCGTCGATGTTTGAGATGACGTATTCTGCCGAGAGTTCCGTGCCACCGTCAAGCCTTACCCCGACCACCCTGTTATCCTTAAGCAAAATCTCTTCCACCTTGGTGGAAAGGATCAGGTCGCCGCCTGATTCACCGATGCACCGCGCGAAGGCGTCCGCAAAGTTCTGCGTGCCGCCTTTCGGATAGAAGGCGCCGTCCCTCAGGTAGTTTACCAGCATCTGGCACATGCCGATGCTCGATATATCGCGCGCCGGGGTGCCCAGATAGCCCCACTGCCCGGCCAGTATGGTCTTCAGCTCAGGGTCTTCAAAGAACCCGTCCAGCATCGCCCCGTAGGTGTGTTCCCCGTGTCTCTGCAGCGTGGGGCTGGTCTCCGATTCGTTTATGATGGCCCTGTACAGTCTTATGAACTCACTGAAGAACCTGGAAATGTTTTCTTTCTCGGCCGGATATCTCTGTTGCAGTAATGTCCTGTAACTCTCAATATCAGCCGGTATGTCTATGGAAAACGAAGGGAAGGTGAGGCTGTCCATGGGGTCGAGAGGGAAGAATTCGAGCCCTATCCCCAGCTCTTTAAGGCATCTGCCCACTATGCTGTACTTGCCGCAGCCCCCTATGTGGTGGACGGCGGAGTCGAAGACAAAACCCTTCCGCTTAAACGAGGTGCAATAACCACCGGGGATAACGTGTTGCTCCACGACCAGCGTATTCTTGCCGCCTTTGGCCAGGAAGGCGCCCGCAACCAGCCCTCCTATACCCGCACCGATTACGATGACGTCGTATTTGCTCTTTAGCTCACTCTTCTTTATAGAAAGGCTGGTGCTGGCCATTTCTAGTCTAGGGGAATCTGGACATTACCAGAGAGGAACAGTTGCCCGTATAGGAAAACGTCTCGACAAGGACGTGCTCTATCTTCGCCTGCCTCTTCTCGTTCGGCACGTAGTCGAGATCGCAATCGGGGTCGGATTCTTTATAGTTTATTGTGGGAGGGATAATTCCCGTATTGATCGACATGACCGCGGCCACGCACTGCATCGCCCCTGAGGCGTCCAGACAATCTCCCGTCATGGACTTTATGGCGCTGACGGGAATCTTCTTTGCAAGGTCGCCGAAGGACTCTTTTATGACGGCCGTCTCCAGTCTGTCGCCGTTTACGCTTGAGTTTGCGTTGGCGTATATGAGCGATATATCTTCCGGCCTGAGCCCGGCGCTCTCAAGTGCCATGGCATTGGCCCTCACGCCGCCTTCCAGGTCTTTGCCGCCGCCCCGGACGGGATTAAAACTGGTGCCGGAACCCTTAATCTCTGCGTATATCCTGGCACCCCTTGCCTGAGCATCCTCAAGGCACTCAAGCAACAGGACCGCCACACCCTCGCCGAGGACTATGCCGTTTCGCCTCTTATCGAACGGGGCGCAGATCTCATCACTGCCCGCATTCCTGCTACCGGAGAGCACCTTCGCCCTGCTGGAAGACCGGAAGACCTCCTTCGTAAGCCCGTGCCCGCCGCCAGCCAACACGGCCTTTATCCTGCCGAGTCTGAGGAAGTCAGCGGCACATATGACTGCATCCACACCGCTTGACTCACCCGTTGAGATGGTGGTGTTGACCCCCTTGGCCTGGCAGAATATTGAGGCACGGCTGGCAGGGGCGTTTAACACCGTGTTGGGAAAGGCCATAGGGTTGACGTAGTTGGGCCCCTCGGCAAGAGCCTCCATGTCGAAGGAGCTAATGCTGTCGATACTCCCGAAGGTGGAACCAAAAATGATGCCGAGGTCGTCCTCCTCGTAAACACCCTTCAGCTTGCCGTCCTCCACACACAGACTTGCGGCCGCCGTCACCAGCAACGACGTCCTGTCAAAATGTCGTATGCCTTTCTTACCCAGGTATATGGTGGGGTCAAAGTCCGGTATCTCACCGGCATTCTTAGAGCTGTATCCGTCCACGTCAAAAAGACTCACGGGTCTTATGCCGGAGACGCCGTTCTGGAGGTTCTCCCAAAAGCTCTCCTTACCCACACCGACGGGGCTTATGACGCTTATGCCGGTAACTACTATCCTGTCTCCCATTAGCCTGTTTGTCTCATTATTACCATAAAAGTATAGAAAAACGGTTGGATGAAATCCTTATCACTGCACCTTTTAGCAATCAGCCAAGAAACTTCTTAACCACCAGACAACTGTTATTACCGCCAAAGGCGTAAGCAGTGTTAAGGGCGATGTCCACACGGTGATCCCGTGAAACATTAGGTACATAGTCCAGGTCGCACTCAGGGTCTTGTGTCTCGTAGTTTATCGTAGGAGGGACTTTATCCTGTTTGACTGTCAGTGCACAGGCAATCGTCTCTATGGCGCTTGCGGCCCCCATGGTATGGCCTAACATGGATTTTATAGAACTCACCATTAGTTTCCCGGCGTGTTCACCAAACACCTTCTTTATAGAAATGGTCTCCGCCTTATCGTTTGCGACCGTGCCGGTGCCATGGGCGCTGATATACTGTATGTCCTCAGGGTTGACCCGTGCATCCTGGAGGGCCTTGTTAATACAAGAAATTACACCCTTACCTTCAGGGTGAGGAATGGTGATATGATATCCGTCGCAGCTCAGACCGTAGCCTATAATCTCCGCATAGATGTCAACACCCCTTGAGCGTGCGCTGTCCAGTGATTCGAGGAGCAGCATGCCCGCTCCCTCCCCTATCATCATCCCCTTCCGGTTCTTGTCAAAAGGCCGGCATACGTCCGGCGCTATCGCGGCCAGCCGGCTGAAACCCGTAAAAGCAACCTTGGAAAACGGGTCGGAACCCCCTGCAAACATGAAATCCACCCTTCCCATCTTTATAAGGTCGCAGGCGTAACCAATGGCGTAGTTACCCGCCGCACACGCGGTGGGTATTATGGTGTTGGGGCCTTTGAACCCGAATGCCCGGGCTATGTTGGCGGGTATGTTGTTGCACGGATGCAGCAAAAACTGTTCACTGTCTATCTTGTCCTCCTCGTCTTTGTGTCTGAGGAGGTCTATCTTCTCGAGTATCTGTATCTCGCCGCCCGTAGTGCCGACGGAAACACCTATCCTGGCCGGGTCAACCTTGTCTAAATCCAGCTGCGAATCGTCAAGCGCTATCTTGGTAGCTGCCACGGCAAGCTGAGACCCCCTTCCGACCTTCCCGACTGCGCCGTTATCCGTATAGTCGTGGTAATCAAAGTCCTTTACCTCACAACCCTTGTGGACCTTGTGGAGGGACGTGTCAAAGCACGTAACGTCACCAACACCGGACTCCCCTGCAAGTACCGCCACCCAAAAGGCATCCGTGCCTGAACCAACAGGCGTTATCGCGCCTATACCGGTAATAACAATACGCTTTTCCATATCAACTACTCCTAACCTTTACCAAGAGTGGCCCTGTCGGCAGTCGCGAAGGTCAATGTGGTCTTGGCAACCGTGTCTTCCCCAACTCTTGCAATACCTTTCACAATGGCGGCCTTAGAGATTACCTTTTCAATCTCTATCTCTAAAAACAGCTGGTCACCGGGGAAAACAGGTTTGACGAAGCTTGCCTTTACGGAGGTTAGCAGGAAGACTGCGTTTGAATCGTCATCCTTTTTGAAGCTTTTTTTGAAGAGTATTATAGACGCCTGTGCCAAGGCCTCGAGGGTAAGAACCCCTGGCATTATGGCAAATTCCGGAAAGTGTCCTGCGAAGAAGGGTTCGTTTCCAGATACATTTTTAAGGCATACAATTCTCTTCCCCTCCTCTAACTCAACCACTTTATCGATGAAAAGGAAGGGATATCTTTGAGGGACAAGCTCCTTTACTTCCTCAAAATCCATTATCATGCCGGCCCCTTTTGCCAAGCCTTTTGGGCCTAAGCTTCTTGAAGTCTTCCGCTTTCCGCCAACACTTCTTTGGTCATATTAATGGTCGCGGTCAGGGACGTTATGTCTACCAGCTTTTCCTCTGGAATCTGAATCTTGAATTTTTTCTCAATAAGGGCCAATATCTCCAGGGCTAAAAGGGAGTCTATCTCCAGTTCCTTAAAGAAATCGGCGTCTCTCTTGTTCCAAATCTCGTCCCGTTCCAACTCGGTTACTTCAGCTACTATAGACGTCACTTCCTTTTCGACTTCCTCTACGTTCAACACTCCCCTCCTTAACGTAATATTGAGCCGCAAAATGAGAAATGGCGGACCCTGAAAGTATAGCCTTACCCCCTATACAAGTGCTAAACATATACCACAGCCTTAACTACATTGTCAATAGCAATCTTAATGTAACAGCAACTATCGTATCACACTTTTAGCCCCTTAGACGCTGAGGTTTTTGCGTTTATCGACTACATGGGTGTTTATTTCCCACAATCTAAAGTTCTTGACAAAGTCCATGTGTTTAGTAAAATTACGCATTTAGCCGCCTTACGGAGAGGGTACCTTGTCGCCGGTAACAAAGAGCTTGAACACAAGCAGTTCTGATGCCGCCTTCAGCGAGGCCTCGAAGCACATACCCGGGGGCGTCAACAGCCCTGTAAGGGCCTTTGGCCCTGTCGGGGGCCATCCTATCTTCATAAAATCCGGCTCAGGGTCACATTTAAAGGACATAGACGGCAACGAGTACATAGACTATGTCTGCTCCTGGGGACCTCTTATACTTGGCCACGCAGACCCCCAGGTCAGAAAGGCAGTAGAGGTCGCCGTGGCACTAGGCATGAGCTTTGGAGCGCCCACAGAACTTGAGACCCAGTTGGCGGAGCTCATAGAAGAATTTGTGCCGTCTATCGACAAGGTACGGATGGTAAACTCCGGCACAGAGGCCACGATGAGCGCCATCCGGCTTGCCAGGGGTTTTACCAAACGCGACCTGGTTATAAAATTTGAAGGCTGCTATCACGGTCACGTGGACGGCCTTCTGATAAAGGCCGGATCCGGGGCAACCACGTTGGGCGTGCCCACAAGCCCTGGTATACCAAAAGGTTATACTGACAGCACCATCCTTTTGCCCTTTAACGACAGTGGTGCCGTAGAGGGGTTTTGCAAGGAAAGGGGCAAAGAGGTTGCTTGTATAATCCTCGAACCGGTGGCCGGCAACATGGGCGTGATACCGCCCAAACCTGGATATTTGGATAAGCTGCGAAAAAT
>JAZGAY010000200.1:0-12806 GCA_036475985.1 Candidatus Brocadiales bacterium | reverse complement strand
CCACGTTACAGATGGCCAGCGTCATGGCGCCCCTCTTCTTCGCCTCCCTGAGCGCCGCCAGCGTGTCGGCGGTCTCGCCCGACTGGCTTATCGCTATTACCACCGTGCCTTCTTCAATGACCGGCTTTCTGTACCGGAACTCCGAGGCATACTCCACCTCCGCCGGTATACGCCCAAACTCCTCCAGCATGTACTCGCCCACCAGCCCCGCATGCCACGAGGTGCCGCAGGCCACTATCACAACATGCTTCATGCCCTCGAGCGCCTTCTGTTTCTCAAAAAAAACTCCCAGCCTGACCCTGGCGCTGTCGCGAGTCACCCTGCCCCGCATGAGGTTCAGGAGAGAATCATGCTGCTCGTGTATCTCTTTGTGCATGAAATGGCGGTAGCCCTTCTTCTCAATCTTGCCCACCTCCCACTCCACCTCTTCCGCACGTATGTTAACATCCACGTAACACGTGTCCCCTACAGGGCTGATGTTGCGTGTCTCCACCTTCTCCCTGGTCAGCACGGCCAGTTCCCTCTCTTCCAAATACACTACCTTCTTTGTGTGGTTGAGTATGGCGGCCACGTCGGACGTGACAAACTGTTCGCCCTTCCCCAGCCCAACCGCCAGCGGACTTCCAAGCCTTGCCGCCACCACCTTGTCCGGGTCATCCTGCGAGATGGCCGCCAGCCCGTACGTCCCCTCCACTTCCTGAAGGGCCTTGGCCATGGCGTCCGCCAGGTCGCCGCGGAAATATTTTTCTACCAGGTGCACCAGTACCTCGGTATCCGTATCGCTCGTAAAACGGTGGCCTTCGTCCTGGAGCATCGACTTCAGATAGTCATAATTTTCAATTATGCCATTATGCACCAGGGCAATCTTGCGGTGACAGTCAACGTGAGGGTGGGCGTTCTCCACCGAGGGCAGGCCGTGCGTGGCCCAGCGGGTATGACCTATGCCTATCGTACTGCTCGACCGGCAGCCTTCCAACTTGCGGCGCAGGGTCTCTATCTTGCCCACCGACTTGACGCATATCATTTCACCGGGGTTTATGAAGGCTACGCCCGCAGAATCATACCCCCTGTACTCAAGCCTTTCGAGCCCCTCTACGAGGATGGGCAACACCTCTTTATTTCCAACGTAACCGACTATGCCGCACATTGACCTTCACTCGCCAGATAGTGATTGCTGGAGACTTTTGGATGACGTATCCGGAATCTCTTCGCCACGCAAAAACCGCAATAACAATGATTGTCGCATGTTAGCAGAAGTCACGCGTAAAGGCAAGATTTATGATGTGTGACTTATGGGGCAGGACAGGGCCTTCTAAAACCGTGACGTCGTTTCACAAACACCTTCAACGCAGCCAGGCTTCCCTAATAACTCTTTCCCCTCCCGGCCATACCCCACATCTCATACATGGGAATTGTTATGTAAACTATAATCGCCGACCCAAGCAGTATGTAAGAGGCGATGAGCCACGACGCGAAACCGGTCGAGACGTACCGTATGAGCCACGGCCCCGTGAGGTTTAACACAATGCCCACAAAGGCCGTCACATGGGCGGCTATCCTCACCCCTTCCCTGACACCGGTCATGTTCAGGATGCGGGACAGGACAAAGAAGATAAGGGGTATCGAGAAGGCATGCACGTGCAGCGACTCCGCCAGCTCCCTGGAACTCTTGGCAAATGTCAGCCCCTCCTCCGGCAGCGGAGCATCCTCCGGCTCGTCTTCACTGACGTTCCCGACATAATACAGCGCGACCCTCTCCGGTGAGAAGGCCGTCCTCTGGTAGAACATCCAGAAGGCGATACCCATGCTCAGGCCCATAAGTATAAGAAAAAAGCTTATGGCCATCCTGTTACTTAGCGAGGACGAGCGCAGACGTTTAGCCATGTTCTTCGCCATCAACCGCCTCTTTTTCGAATATTTTTTCCATAGATTCAGTCATCTCGAAACCTATCTCACCGTCGGCACGCTCGTAGGCGATGATCCCGCCCATGCCTTCACGGTCCTCCAGAAGTTCTATGCCGCGTTCAGGCCCCAATATAAAAACGGCCGTCGCCAGAGCGTCCGCCTCCGTGGCGGTCTTCGCTATTACCGTCACGCTCACCGTGCTTCCCTGCGTGGGCGCCCCGGTCCTGGGGTCGATTATGTGCGAATATCTCTGCCCGTCCACGGTAAAAAACCTCTCGTAATCACCCGAGGTCGCTATTGCCATGTCTGTGAGTTCCAGGTATCCGAGGAGGACGTCCTTTTCTCTCGGGTGCTGGATGCCTATCTTCCAGGCGGCCGCGCCGGGAGGATGGCCAAGGGCATATATGTTTCCGCCAAGGTTCACCAGCGCCGACGTTATCCCCCGTCTCTTGAGTATCCCGGTCGCCCTGTCAACCGCGAAGCCCTTGCCAATACCGCCAAGGTCTATCCTTGTGTCCGGGTGTTTGAAGAAGATCGATCTGGCGTCGCCGCGTCCCCGAATCTCTATGTTCTCATAGGATACGGCGGGCAGAAGAGACTCTATTTCACCTGCGTCCGGCACCCTTACCTCGCCCGTGTAAAACCCCCATTTGCTAACCAGCGGCCCTACAGTAATGTCAAAGGCGCCACCGGTGAGCATGCTGTAGCCCAGCGAGTCTTCAATCACCCCCAGCAGTACCGGGTCGCAGTCCGTGGGCCCGAGCGGTGCCTCACGGTTTAGACGCGAGAGTTCGCTTGAGGCCTTATAGTTACTCATCAGGGCGTCGAGCGCATCCATCTCGCCAAAAACCTCTCCGACCGCCAGGGCCGCCGTCTGCGGGTCGCCGCTAAAGACGGAGACCTCTGCAAACGTCCCCATGACGAGCCTCGTCTCCCTGAGCAACTCAAGCGGTTCTTTGAGCAAGGCCGTCGATACCAGAGGGGAGGCATTCTCCACGCCCCGCTCCCCGCTCAGGTAAAACTCGTCCACCACACCCAGCACCTTCTTCACCCCCTTGCACATCATAACCACCGACATGGTAGCGCCGGTTATGTTTATAATATCCCTGTTTATCCTTATGGGGCTGCGGGACGTCTTTCCGATAAACTGGTGCAGAAACCGCCGCCTCATCACCTCTCCGCCGCGGCTCTCCCTGTAGACCAGGACAGCCATGTCCTTTATCCGGCCGTCCGGCTCCACCGCCACGATGAAGCTAAAGGGGTGAAACTTGCCCAGCTCCTGAGTTATGACGGCATAACCCTTTATCTCACCGGACTGCCTGCCGATAAAGACCTCGAAGCCATTCTCGTAGATCCTCCTCTTCAGCCGGCCCTCAAGCCTGCTCCTGCCTTCATCTGTAAGAATGAGCCTGTCGACGAGGATTTCGTCGCTGTCGGGAAACATCTTTGAGAGGGCCTGGTCCCGTGTGAGGAAGACCTGGACCTGAAAGTTCTCAGGAGGCTCAATCTCCTGGGCTACCAAAACAGATCCGGCCACCAGGAAAAAGATTGCGACAACGCCGAAACACACGAACTTCATGACATTCACCTTGCCTCTTCAACCACCTTTCTACCTCTTCATTTCTTGTTGCAATCCAGAGAGCAGAGCAAGTCGAAACAACGTGAGACCTGCCCTCCAAACTAACTGGCGGGTCGTGCCGAAGGTCAGATCCGTCTCTGGCGGACTTTCAGCCTATGGCACGGCTCTGCCACTACAAATTTTTGCGGACAGCCTTATGCACATTGCAGCAAAGGTGCGATTTTACAGGCGATTGCCCTTCACCTTCAAGGTTTTTTGTTAAAAGAACGTCGCCACGCCGAAGGCAAAGGCGTTGTCGTCCTTATGGTCCTGACCGCTTTCCATATTCCACTGGTAGTTCATCTTAAGGACGGTGTCCTCTGTGTAACGGAAGGCAAGGCCCGCCGTAATCCTGTTGTTATATCTCGAGAAGCCCGTGTCCACCTGATCCCACCTCGCAACCGCCGTAAGGTGCGAATCTTCTTCAAAGAAATTCGATCCCATATTGCGAATGAACTCGGGCATAAAGTGCCACCTGGGTTCGACGTAGTAACCCCACATGCTGGGCGGTAGTGTCGGCTGGTTCACCCTGACACTCTTACTCCTCTCGATGTCGGTGTACGCACCCTCGCCGACAAGCTCGAACGGCCCCCTCTCAAAGGCGAAATCAAAGGCCGTTATGTAGAAATAATTCTCCCGGTCGTACTTGTTGACAAAAAAGGAACCACCCAGCTCAAGTCCCAGGAACGGGCTGAACCCCACACGTCCCACAATACCCGGGTCGTTGTTGTTGTTCCTGTCGTACCTGAAGTAACGGGCGTTGCGGAGTCCGCTAGTGTTGGTTATGTTGTTACCGAACCCGTTGGTGGCGTAAAGCTCGTAATCGAGCTTGGACAACTCCGTCGGATAGAAGGTTCCGTAAACTCCCATGCCCGCCTGCGTGAGCGTGGTCGGTATGATGAACCTGTCGACCAGGGGTCTGTCTATAAGATCCTGGAGAGGGGCGTCATGAACCAGGTTGTACTTGCCAAGCGGGGCCAAGATTAGTCCGGCCCTCAGGTTAATCTCTTCCCTGAGCAGGAAATCAACCGTAGCGAATTCAAGCACCACCTCTCCATCCAATACATTTGCGTCACCGACGTCACCACGCTTCGTGTTCGCGCCGCCGTGTTCAAACTCCATCTCGGCCGCCATCTTCACCCTGTCCGATACGTCGGCATATATGAAGGGCACAAACCGCAGCACCTCAAACTTGTTGTTGCTGCCTTCGGTAGCCCTGTAGCTGGCGTCCATATAGCCGCCGAGGTAGGTGTTTCTTCCCATCCTCCGGAGGAAGGGTTTTGTGTATATCCCGCCAAACTGCGGCGAGACTCCCTTCTCGGCAAACTCCTCGGCCTGCTCCGGTATATAAAGTTCCGATAACTTAAAATCACGTCCCCCCGTAAGCTCGTATTGTCGATTATTATTCGCCCCGTTATCCTTCTTCTCAGCAACCTCCGCAGACCCAACAGTCGTCATCCCCTGTGCAGTACCCATCTGTGGTCTCAGCAACATCTCCTTTAACGCGTTCAGCTCTCTTTCCAGCATCTCCACCTTTGCTCTCAGGTCCTCCTGCGCCTGCGCCACTGGAGGCAACAGTCCCCAGAAGGCCATTAAGAACGCCACTATCAATGCCACCCTCATTTTTCATCACCCCTTTCTCCTTATGCTGAAATTAAGACTCGTTTGCACGACTATGTCTTTCAAAAAAAAAAGCCCTCAGCAATGGAATTTATTAAGATATGCATAATGAGACTGAGTCTCACTCGCACAGATTAGTGTAATCCGTGTCACTCGTCAACATGATTTTGTGTGAAAATTCCACAGGTACCACTCAAGGTGTTATGTTGCAAGCACTTAAAGGGGGCTAAAAAACATGCGGTTTCTGTTTCTGTTTCTATGGCGAGGGCGAGATTTTTGGGCCCATCTCCACATGGCGACCGGCCGCCCACCGCCGCGCCATATCAATACGCTTGGCGATGGTGGGATGGTCGTAGAACAGGTACTCAATAATGCCAGAAGGGTCTTTGTCTGCGAGGTTGTTTTCGGCGAGTTTTGTCATGAGGTCTATAAAGACCGCGGGATTACGTGTCTTCTCCAGTGCGTAGGCATCACACTGCGCCTCAAGACGACGGCTGTAATAATTCTGAAGCGGCAGCACAATGATGGCAAACACGCCGAGAACGAGCAGCAGCAGGGGCAGGGTTGCGATATCGTACGTATACGCAAATCCCAACTCGGATGCAAATTCCCCCAGTACCCTGCTTGCTATGTACAGGCCCACAAGGGCGGCGATGCCGGCAACGCCGAGGAATTTCCATATGTGCCTGTAGACGTGGTGTCCCAGTTCATGCGCAAACACGACGGCTATCTCGTCGTTTGAGAATTTTTCGAGCAGTGTGTCTCCCAGGATGACCCTGCGCGTACCGCCAAGACCCGCGAGCATCGCATTTGCCTTTTTCGTGTCCTTACTCATATCAATCTTATAGACGCCCTCGAGCGTGACACCCGCATCCGCAGCCAGCGGCGTGAGCGCCTCTCGCAGAGCTTCATCGTCTATCGGGGTGCTCTTATAGAAGAGCGGCAGTATGAGCACGGGCGCTATTCTTGCCATCACCACGCTTATGAGCGTAAAGAGTATCCCGACGTGTATCCACCAGTATTCCGGATAATTTTTTATGGCATAATACACGGCCTCGACCATGGGCAGCGTTATCGCAAACCCCAGACCGCCGCTCTTAAGCTGGTTCTTGGCCCAGGCCATAACGGTCTGGTTCGAGAGCCCGTAACGGTGCTCAATGATGTAACCGGAATAAAAATCAAGCGGGAGGCTGACTGCGAGGAACATGAGACAGAAGCCCACATAATAGACGCCAATCTGCGCGTAGTAGCCCGTGACAAGCCCCTCTGCGAGGCCTTTGAGCGGTAGGGTGAGATATATGGCCGTAAAGACCAGAAAACCTATCGTCACAAACATGCCGAGGACGGTCAGTGCATACCGCCTTCTGGCATATTCCTTTGATTTTCTCTCCAGCTCCCCTTTTTCCCCTGAGAGAACCATGCAATTCTTTCAACAATTAAGGTTCTTCTGGGCGGCCGCAAGGGCCGCCCCTACAATTTTACCTCTAGACATCAAAAATTTCGTCTTCAAGCTGGTTACTACCCTGCCTATCAGGATTTTCTCTGTCCAATGACCACTTTAATGGATTGTTTATTATATATTCCCTTATCTTGTTTAATTCTTGTTCATTGCGAATGATACGTTCATAATAATTACGCTGCCAGAATTTCCCAATCGCCTTGATGCTGTTTTGCTTGATATGTACTAGCCAATCCTAGATACACAACGATTTAAATCCCCCCGCGATTTCACCGACCGTAGGGGCAGGTCTTGCGCCTGCCCTCTTTGTTTTGGCAGGTCTTGCGCCTGCCCCATTCTCTTGGGCGGCCGCAAGGGCCGCCCCTACAATTATGATGGTGTGAACATGGTTCGGCATGATCACGGCTTCATCTAACGTTACACCTGCAAAACGATCTGGTATCTCGTGCAATCGTCGGCCAACAAGCCGTTTCAACTCAGGATATTCTTCAAAATATGATTCCCCATTCCACGTACAAATTGTTATAAAATACGCCGCATTCTGCGAATAATCGTACCCCTTCAGTCTAATTGACCTTCTATGGCGTATCGCAGGGTTAGATTTCATTCTGAGCTCTTCCGGGCGGATACAAGGGCCGCCCCTACGTTTTTGCCCTAAGAAGCCCCAGGTCTGTTATCATCCGTAAATCTTCTTCCGGTGACCTTCCCTTTGTGGAGAGGTAACCACCGATGATTATGCTGTTGGCCCCGGCATAAAATATCCAGCCCTGCAGGTCACCCAGACACCTCTCCCTGCCGCCTGCGATCTTTATTTCTTTGGTCGGCAGAATAAAACGAAAGAGCGCGATTATCTTTAGAATCTCCATCGGGGCAAGCGCCTCGGCGTCCGCAAGCGGTGTCCCGGGGATGGGGTGCAGGAAATTCAGGGGTACGGTGTCGACGTCCAGTCCCATTAGAGCGAGCGCAAGGTCGACCCGGTCGTCGGGCGTCTCTCCGACACCAAAAATACCGCCGCTACAGACCTCAAGTCCAGCCTCCCTGGCCATCTTTATGGTGCGCAGCCTGTCGGCATAACTGTGGGTGGTGCAAAGCTCCGGGAAAAACCTCTCGGAGGTCTCCAGGTTGTGGTTAATCCGTCTCAGGCCGCTTTCTCTCAGTCTGCGCGCATTCTCAAGGCTTAACAGCCCAGGCGATGCGTGCAGGTGAACACCGTCCGGGCCATTCAATCCCTTCATCCCTTCACACAGTCTCTGTACCTCTACGCCGCTCAATTCCCTGCCGCTCGTCACTACCCCGAGCGAGCCGGCGCGTATCGCCGACGCATTGCTTGCCGCCCCCTTCAGGGCCTCTCCGGCCATGAGGGGATACTCTTCCACGCTCGTCTCAAAGCGCACCGACTGCGCGCAGAAGCGGCAGTCCTCGGGGCATCTCCCCTGCTTCGCGCTCACAAGGGCGCAGCAGTTCACCTCGTCCCCGACGAAGTGGTGCCGTATCTCGTTGGCCCAGTACAGCAGGTCGTATATCGCGCGGCCCTTGACACCGGAGATACGCATGGCCTCCTCACGCGTCACCCCGGACCCGTTCAGTATCTTTTCGCCTAATTCCCTGATATACCTGTCCACTTCACCTGTCCCTCAGACCCGTAAACGCCTCTGTCACCCTTTTCCAGACCTCCTCCGGACGCTCCGACCGCAGATAACTCATACACCCGCTGCCGCCGTACGACCACACGGCGATATTCCTTACGCCCTCTTCATGGGCAATCTCAATGGCCCTCTTTACCTCGTCCTCCCTCCCGGACGGTATACGGAAGCCCTGAACCCATATCTGCGGTTCCTTATCGTGTTTCTTGCACAGCGCCACCACCTCTTGCGACACGCTGCGCACAAATTCCTCCATGCCCTTTTCAAACGCCAGCCAGTACGGGTCGCTGCCGAATATGCTCAGGTATTTATTCTCCATAATCTTTTGCCACTCGTATATACCGAACCTCCGGTCGTGGGTGGGGAAGACACAGAGGGCGTTTATAAGCCCCTTGCTGACCGCCAGTTCGCTCAGCGACTCAAGGAACCCGAGTATCGTCGCCTGTCTGAACCGCGTAACGTCCTCGGAAAATTGTCCCGTCATCTCATAGCCGAATTTTTCACGGAACAGCCTCTTGCACACGCCGCAGGAGCATCCCCAGACCTCCCTTGTCCTTCCAAAGAGCGGCTTCAGCTCCCCGTAGTACAGGTGGGGTTCGTCCCAGAACACGCCGTGGGCGTTGGAACAGGCCGCAAGTTCCACCCACGCCTCCATCATCTTCCTGAACGTCGAGGAGTTGAGGCATGCCTTATCCGCCCACAGCTCGCCCTCCGGCAGTTCCATCCGCTGGCGCTCGCGCGGGTTCATGGCGACAAAGTTTGAAAAGGCCTCACCCCCGAACACCCTGCCCACACCCCAGGGGTCGAGGAACACCTGAAGCCCGGCCTCCTTGGAGGCCTTCACTATCTGTACCATGGTCTCCGGATAATACGTCATATCCTCTTCGCTCATGGTGTGGACTACCATGTTGCAGCCCGCCGCGGCGATCTTTTCCATGTCACGCCTCACGTGGTCGAGGTGCCTGGAGCCGAAGTAGCTCACACCAAACGTCGGACCGTTGCTCAATCAAATACCTCCTTGCGCGTCAACATGTACGTTACCACGCCACCGCCCACGGCCGCCAACCCCAGGAGGGCTGCGCCCGTGGCGTAATCGTGAAATATAAGCTTCCCTATGCCGAACGTGGCACCGTAGATAAGCGCCACGCCGGAGGTCCATTCTATCAATATGCGCCATCCCAGTATACCCCTCTTTATGTGAGGCAGTTCCTGTGTTACGGGTCCCCAGATGCCGCCGGGCCTGACCTTCTCGTAAAACTTCTTGAGATGTTCCCGGGGAACGGGTTTTGTCAGGAACGTCACCGTCACCCACACCGCTATAGAGAAGGGCACGATGATCATGAACCTTTGCTGCACGGGTAAGTCCATAATCACAAGCGGCACGTTTATTATCATCGAGGCGCTGAGGGCCGATATCTCCGACCAGGCGTTTATGCGCCACCAGAACCACCTGAGTATGAGCACAAGCCCGATACCCGCCGACATCGGTATCAAAAACTCCCATGCAGCGGTAATGGAGTGCATCTGCGAGGCCACAAGGCCCGCAACGACCATGAGCACCACCGAGGTTATCCTTGAGACCAGCACGTAGTGCCGCTCGGACTCCGTCTTTTTAATAAACCTCTTATAAATATCATTTATGAAATAGCTGGAACCCCAGTTAAGATGCGTATCGATGGTGGACATAAAGGCCGCGAGGAAGGACGCAACGAGCATGCCCTTGAGGCCGTTGGGCAGGAAGGCGTTTATGGCCATCGGGTACGCCTCCTTGCTGTGGCCCTTTGTAATCTCCGGGAACGTCACAAGGGTGACCAGCGCCACAATAATCCACGGCCAGGGCCTGAGGGCGTAATGGGCGATATTAAACCACAACGTGCCCACCAGCGAGTGAGCCTCGCTCTTGGCGGCCAGCATCCTCTGGATGATGTACCCGCCGCCATCGGCGTTATGGGAAGACCACCACATCAGGGTAATGAATATCAGGAACGTAAACAGCGGCGAATCGAGAAACCCTGTCTCACCCCTCACGCCGAGAGGCGGGAACAGGTTCATGGTACCGTCCGCGCCGCCGTTCATCAGCGCAATCTTCAGCTTGAGCTCGTCAATACCTCCCACGGCGTCAACGGCGTAGTAGGCCAGTATAATGGAACTCGCAAGGCAGAGTACGAACTGGAACATGTCCGTGACCACCACGCCCCAGAACCCCGACAGCACCGCATACGTGAGGGCTATGCAGACGCATACGGTTATGGAAATCCACTGCATCTCCGGCGGTATTCCCAGCACCACCTGCATGATGGTGGCCATGGCCTGTATGACCCAGCCCATCACTATAAAGTTATAAATGGTGCTGAAGTAACCGGCCTTGAAGGCCCTGAGGATCTCGGCGGGACGGCCCGAATACCGCAACTCTATCAATTCGTTGTCGGTTAGTACCTCGGCCCTGCGCCAGAGTCTTGAGAACAGGAAGACGCCCAGCAGCCCGCCCAGCGCCACGTTCCACCAGAACCAGTTCCGCCATATGCCGTCGTTCCTGACGTATTCAGTGACGGCCAGCGGGGTGTCGGCGCCGAAGGTGGTGGCCACCATAGAAGTGCCCAGCAGCCACCAGGGCAGGGAGCGGCCGGAGATGAAGAATTCCTGTATGTTTTTGCTTGCGCGGCGGGAGAAATAGACGCCGACCCCGAGGGAGAGGCCGCAGTAGAAACCTATGATGACCCAGTCTATTAGCGACAGGCCCATTAAGGACAGATTACCGGGTTAAATCGTCCCCTCATTAACTGGAAATGCTATCAGCAGCACACAGTCATGTCAAAGATTTTTCCAGCTACAAATGCTAGCTCGCAGGGCTGAAGTCACGCCATAGGCGGATCTGCCTCTGGCACGACCCTGCGGCACCCTCTAGATTTAAACCCCTAACTCATAGAAGATAATATCCATCTCTGCTATAATCGATGAAGGCTTTAAAAGACGTGTTTTAAGGGCTTTTTGTTATTAATTATTATGAACCTTGCAAAAAAAATAGAGACGCTTCCCACCACAACGGGGGTCTACGTGATGCGCGACGACCGCTCGAAGGTCATCTACGTGGGCAAGGCAAAAAACCTGCGCACGCGTGTCAGAACGTATTTCCAGAAGGGCGGCGACGGACGGCCCCTGATACCCCGGCTCATAAAAAAAGTGGCCGGTATCGACATAGTCCTGACCGACACGGAAAAAGAGGCGCTGATACTTGAGAATAATCTGATTAAGCAGTTCAAGCCCCGCTACAACGTCCTGCTCAGGGACGATAAGACATACGTCAGTATCAGGCTCGATATGCGACAGAAATATCCGCACCCGCAGATAGTGCGCAACGTAGAGAAGAAGGACGGCACCCGGTATTTCGGCCCCTATTCTTCTTCAAGGGCCGTCAAGGAGACGCTCAGGTTCATCTACGAGCTGTACCCCATCAGGAAGTGCAACGACCGGACGTTCCGCGGCCGCACGCGTCCCTGCCTCTACCACCAGATGGACAAGTGCATGGGCCCGTGCATCGACGGCCTCGCCGATGAGGACGTCTACCGCGCCATGATTGACGAAATTATCCTGTTCCTCAAGGGTAGGAGGCGGGAGCTTGTCGACGCGCTCAGGGAAAAGATGGACAACGAGGCCGCCGAAGAACGCTACGAAGACGCCGCAGAGACAAGAGACCGCCTCCGGGCCATTAACGAGACAATAGAGGGACAGAAGATACACTCCATGAACCTTGCGGACCGTGACGTATTCGGCTACTACCGTGAGGGAAATGCACTCGAGATACAGGCCATGTTCATACGCCGGGGCAGGCTTGAGGACCTTGCCGGATACAGCTTCACACTGGAGTACAACACCCCCGAAGAAGTATTCGCGGCGTTTCTAAAGCAGTTCTACGCCCACAACCGGTTCATACCGAAGGAGGTGATAATCCCCATCGAAACGGAAGACGCGGGCGTGCTTGGAGAATTCCTGGGCGATACGGTGGGCCACAAGGTGTCTGTCATCTGCCCGAAGAAGGGGGAAAAGGCGAGGCTCGTAGAGTTGGCCGGGCGCAACGCGGAGAACGCCTTCAGGACGAAACACGCAACTCCGGACAAGCAGAGAAAAATGTTAAAGGGGCTGGAGGAATCACTGGGGCTAAAAAGGCTGCCCCGCCGGATAGAGTGCTTTGACATATCGAACATGGGCGGCAAGCTGGCCGTCGGCTCTATGGTGACGTTTGAAGACGGTATGCCCGACAAAAACAGATATCGCCGCTACAAAGTGGAGACGGTAACCCAGGCAGACGACTACGCCATGATAAACGAGGTGCTCTTGAGGCGCTACAAAAAGGCGGTCAAGGACGGTGCGGACCTGCCGCAACTGATTATGATTGACGGCGGCCGGGGCCAACTGGGCGTGGCCCTCCGGGTAATGGACGAACTCGGCATCAAGGACGTCGACGTGGTCGCCCTGGCAAAGGCCCGTAAAAAATACAATCGGGGTATGGGCCTGGAATACGAACTCCAGGACAGGGTGTATGTCCCCGGCAGTAAAGTGCCCG
>JAZGAY010000020.1:0-4474 GCA_036475985.1 Candidatus Brocadiales bacterium | reverse complement strand
TCATGCCCTGGGCCATCTTGATTTCCTTCCCGTGGTTTATGGTCCAGGCCGTGCGGTGGGTGACCACGTCTATGAGCGTACTTGCAGAGGGCATCCCCGTGCCGCTCTTCTTCACCCCACCAAACGGCAGATGGACCTCCGCGCCTATGGTGGGAAGGTTCCAGTACCCCAGGCCGTACTCACACCTGTCGCGTACCTCCCTTGCCTTCCTGAAATCCTCCGTGATGACCGAGCAGGAGAGACCGTAGTCTGTGTCGTTGTATACGGCGATTGCCTCGTCCAAATCCTTTACGGGTATTATGGCAACGTGCGGGCCGAAGACCTCCTCCTTGAGGACCCTGCTGCCGGGAGTGTGTTTCAGTCTGTATACGAAGGGGGAGACAAAGCAGCCCTTTTCGTGGTTCGGCCCGGTCATCTTTCCTCCGTCGAGCAGCACCGCTGCCCCCTCGTCCCTGGCAAGCTGGTTGTAGCGCAAGACCTTTTCCACCTGGGTCTCATTTATTAGAGGCCCGGTGAAGTTATTTGGATCCATGGGGTCGCCAATACGAACCTTGGCAGACATCTTGGTGAATTTTTTTTGAAATTCTTTCAGCACCTTTTGATGCACGATGATGCGGCCCGCGGCCGTACAGCGCTGCCCGGAGGTCTTGTAAGCGCTCAATATAGAAGCACTTACAGCTAGGTCTACAAGGGCATCCTCCAGGACGATGACGGCGTTCTTGCCGCCCATCTCGCAGGCACACATCTTATCGGGAAAATCCGCACAGGTCTTCCGTATCTGCTGCCCGACCTCTGCAGAACCCGTAAACAGGATTACCGATATGTCAGGGTGCCGCACGAGCGGCATACCGACCTTCTCGCCACTCCCGTAGACAATATTTATTACACCCGGAGGCAGTCCCGCTTCCACGATACATTCTGCCATCTTCTGTGCGGTGCAGGGTGATTCCTTAGAGGGCTTGAAGACCACGGTGTTACCCTCGGCGAGGGAGGGCGCGATGAGCCAGAAGGGTATGGCAAGGGGAAAATTCCAGGGAGTAATTACGCCTATCACACCCTTGGGCTTCCGTCTCATAAAGGAGTCTTTTTCGGCTATCTCGGAAGAGACCACGTCTCCGAACGGCATCCTCACCGTGCCAAAGACATACTGCACCATATGTATGGCCTCGGTAACGTCTGCCCGTGCCTCGTTTATGCCCTTGCCCATCTCCCTGGTGATGATCTCGGAGATGGCCTCCTTTTCTCTCTTCAGAATCTGGACCAGATTGTCCAGAAATTCGCCTCTCCGGATGTGGGAAAGGGACCTCCAGGCAGGGAAGGCGTTGCGCGCGGCGCCTACGGCATCTTGTATCTCGTTCTCGCCCGATTGAGGCAATACCCCTACCACTTCCTGAAGATTGGAGGGGTTCCTTTTCTCCAGTTTCTCGCCCGTGGGCTCTAAGAACTGACCGTCTATATAGTTCTTACACTGTATCATGGCTTCTTATGCAGGTGTTGTTGGTTGAAAATGGCTTGTTCGTGACTGTTGAATATCATATAAAAAGGGTGCTAAAATCACCAGTGAAAAGTACGATTGCTTGAATGTCCAAAAAGTGGGGTTTTGTCTCTTAAGACATGAAGATTCTTGGCATAGAGACGTCGGGGTTGGTCGGCAGTGTGGCCATTTGCAGTGGCTCGGCCGTGCTTGCGGAGAAGAGCTTTGAGAAGGGCATGCGTCACGGAAAGGCGCTTGTGTCCTCCCTGGAAGGAATTTGCAAAGAGCTGTCGCTGGAACCCCGTGGAATAGACCTGATAGCGGTAAGCCAGGGCCCCGGTTCGTATACAGGGTTGAGGGTGGGTGTTACCTGTGCAAAGGTGCTGGCCTATACGCTTGAGAAGCCGCTCGTAGCGGTTTCTACGCTTGACGTGCTGGTGGAAAATGCCCCGCCGGAGGAGACGGCAGTCTGCCCGGTGCTCGATGCAAGGAGAGAACGGGTATACGCATGTATCTACAGGCGCTCAGGGGCTACGTGGCAGCGGTCATCAGAGCCCATGGTCATTGAGCCACGGGGTCTGGCGGCAAAATTGCCCCGCCATGTGCTGCTCTTTGGCGACGGTATGGATAAGTACAAAGAGGTATTTGCAGCAGACGGCGTGAGATTCGGGGATGACAGGTTGACCATAGCGAAGGCACGTGTGGTTGCCGGTCTTGGCAGAGAGATCTTTGAAAAGGGCGAGACGGTTGACCCCTACCAGCTTCAGCCCCTTTACATGCGGGTTCCCGAAGCGGAGGAGAAATGGGCGGCTCGACAGAAGAAGCCCGGTACAACGTAATGCTCAAGGCCGCATAGCAATAGTATAATTTAGCCTTCAGATTTTGCCGCGGTCTCTGTGAGCACTACTACGTTATTGTTGCGGACCTCCATGAACCCCCCCGCAAGTTCCAACTCTATAATCTTGTCACCTGGCTCTTTGATCTTAAATTTGCCCTTCTTCAGCCAGGTAAGCAACGGGGCATGGTCGTGCAGTATTCCCATAGAGCCTTCCACCCCCTCGGCTACCACGCTCACGACGTCTCCCTCATACTGTATTCCGGTCGGTGAAATCACGTCCAGCCTGAAAGTATTCTCGTCCGTCATGCGGCTTCCTCTACGGTCATCGACTTGGCCTTTTCTATAACGTCTTCAATGGTCCCTACCATATAGAAGGCCTGTTCTGGCAGGTCGTCGTGCTTTCCTTCCACGACCTCTTTGAAGCTCCTGATGGTGTCCTGGGTGGACACGTATTTTCCGGGCATACCGGTGAACTGCTCCGCAACGAAGAACGGCTGGGAGAGGAATTTCTGGAGCCTTCGGGCCCTGTTGACCAGCATCTTGTCATCCTCGGTCAGCTCTTCCATACCCAATATGGCGATAAAGTCCTGGAGCTCTTTGTTCCTCTGCAAGATTCTCTGCACCTCTCTTGCCACATTGTAGTGCTCTTCACCCAGGACCTTCGGGTCAAGTATCCTGGAGGTAGAGCTCAGGGGGTCTACCGCTGGATAAATTCCAAGTTCTGCAATCTGCCGCGATAGCCAGATGGTCGAGTCCAGGTGTGGGAACGTGGCCACGGGTGCCGGGTCTGTAAAATCGTCCGCCGGCACGTAGATGGCCTGCATAGAGGTTATGGAGCCCTTCTTGGTCGAGGTGATCCTTTCCTGCAGGTCTCCCATCTCACTGGCAAGCGTGGGCTGGTAGCCTACTGCCGAGGGCATACGTCCGAGGAGCGCCGATACCTCAGAACCGGCCTGTACGAAGCGGAAGATGTTGTCGATAAATAGCAATACGTCCTGCCCCTCCTGGTCTCTAAAGTACTCTGCCATGGTAAGGGCCGACAGCGCGACTCTCAGACGCGCGCCCGGAGGTTCGTTCATCTGGCCGAATACAAGACAGGTTTTTTTTATTACGCCGGACTCCTTCATCTCGAGCCAGAGGTCGTTTCCCTCCCTCGTCCTCTCTCCCACGCCGGCGAAGGTGGAGAACCCGCCGTGCTCGGTAGCAATGTTCCTGATAAGCTCCATGATGAGAACGGTCTTGCCTACTCCAGCACCGCCGAACATACCGACCTTTCCGCCCTTGGCAAAGGGTGCCAGCAGGTCTACGACCTTAAGCCCTGTCTCGAAGATGTTGGTGGTTGTCTCCCTGTCGTCGAAAGACGGCGGCTCCCGGTGTATGGGGAGTCTCTTCTTGGATTTTATCTCGCCGAGATTGTCTATGGGCTCCCCCAGGAGGTTGAATATCCTGCCGAGGGTTTCCTTGCCCACGGGCACGCTTATAGGTGAGCCGGTATCATCCGCCTCCATTCCCCTTACGAGCCCGTCGGTGGTGGCCATTGAAATACACCTTACCGTGTCGTTGCCCACGTGCTGGGCGACCTCCAAGATCAGGTCTATATTGTTCTTTGCCTCTTCAATTTTAATGGCATTATGTATAGCCGGAAGGTTGTTGGGTGCGAATCTTATATCGACCACGGGGCCAATAATCTGTACAACAGTTCCTTTAGTACTCAACTTTTCTAACCTCCTGTTCTAATAAGCGGCACGGTAGGGCGCTTTGTTGCCGTCTACCACCTTTAAGTCGTCGGGGCGCGATTCTCTCTCGCTGCCTCCAAATTGTATTTCATCTGCGCACAAGGGCCTCTGAACCTGAGATTATCTCAAGAAGCTCACTTGTAATGGCCTCCTGACGCGCTCTATTGTAAGTACGTGTAAGTTCGCTTATCATCTCCTCGGCGTTCTCTGAGGCGGAAATCATCGCTACCCTCCTTGCCGCAAACTCCGATGCCAGCGACTCGAATATTGCACAGCGTATAGTGGATTCCACGTATTTCGGGAAAAGTTCTGAGAAAATCTCCTCGGGAGACGGCTCGAAGATGTAGTCGGTGGTAGAGGCAAGCTTTGTTGTCTCCTCTGAGGCCACCGTCTCCATGGGAAGCAGTTGCAGCGAGGTAGGCTGGC
>JAZGAY010000002.1:0-4086 GCA_036475985.1 Candidatus Brocadiales bacterium | reverse complement strand
CACGCGTCACGTTTGGCCTTATACCGCGGCGCGCCGCGGTCTACCAGCGCAGTTCCCATGTTTGAGTGTACGGTGGACGCCTTCATCACCCCGTGCTCTCCCCCCTGCATGTGGCAGTAGGCACATGTAGGCGCCTGATAGTTCTCGGGTTTCATTGGCAGATCCCAGTCCCAATTGCCGCCGTTGGCCTCATAGAGCATCCCGTGATACGATTGCATGTACATCTCGTATTCGTAGTGGTCAAGCCCCGTGTGGCATACACCGCAGTTATTCGGTTTCCTCGCCTCGGCCTTGGAGAACTCGTGCCTGGTGTGGCATCCGTCGCACCTCTTCTCGACGATGGCGTGACAGGTGGCACAGGCTGAGACCTCTTCTGCGGGCTTCTCTATCTGCCACGACGCCTCCAGGACGCCGATGTTGTATGCGTGCGCGTGAGAACCTGCCGGACCGCTGGTGTGTCCCACCATCTGCTTTTCGTGACATTCGCCGCAGGTCTTGTAGGAGGGCATCTTCAACTTCTGGTGGTCACCGCCATGGCATTTGTCACAACCGACCTCTTCCTTCCCCCATGCCGGGGAGCCGTGTTTGCTCCGCTTCCACTGGGCGACTACACCGGGGGTCTGGACGGTGTGACACATGACACATTCATCGTTCTTGAACACTCCCTGTATCGGGCTGCCCGGATGATACTGCGGACTGTTATAGTAATGGTCCGGGTCATACCACCGTATGATGGGTAAGAAGTAAAACAGTTTCCCGTACTTCCCGTACGCGGGGAACAACTTTTCCGGACCCGTATACGTGGCCGTAAGACCGGCGGGAAATACCGCACCGCAGTCGTCGGGCCCGAGCGCCTCTTCTCTAAGCTTGGCAAAGAACTCTTGAGTGTTTACACTGGATTTGTCGGCGGCCCCTTTTTCACCGCCCCGGAAGGCGAGTGCGGTGTTTTCACTGGCCGCCTGATAGAGGCACAACCCTGCAACTATGAAAACTGCAAGGTATAAGACAAACCTTGGCTCTCTCAATCTGTGCATACCTCTTACCTCCTTAAATTGACTCTGTGGCAAAAAGTCCTGTTATATAAGATTTCCGGGTATTTGCGAATTCCTCAGATGCAGATGCAGACGCTCTACCCGAATAGTGATCGGGAAGCAGACCGTCGATTTGGAGGAAACCCGTCTCAGGCATGAAAGTTGAATTCTCCACTCTTGCCGCCTGACTTCTTGATGAGATGGACGTCGCCTATGACCATGGCCCTGTCCACGGACTTGCACATGTCATATATTGTGAGTGCCGAGACGCTGACCGCCACCAGGGCCTCCATCTCAACACCCGTACGTGCCGTCACCCGCACCTCAGAGAGTATCTCGAGGGTGTCCGACCCGTTGTCTTTGTAGTCAATCTTGACGGAATCGAGGTTAAGCGGGTGACACATGGGTATGAGGTCGCCCACCCGCTTGGCGGCCATTATGCCGGCCACCCTCGCCACCTCAAGAACGTCCCCCTTGGCCAGCTTCTTGTCACGCACGAGCTTGAGCGTTTCAGGGCGCATGGTGACACTGGCATGGGCGGTGGCCACACGGCTCGTTACGTCCTTACCCGATACGTCCACCATCCTGGATGCCCCTGATTCGTCGAAATGGGTGAGCTCAGACATCAAACGTCCACCTGTCAACTGTTCTCCAGTACCCCGTCGTCATGCCCGTGTAAACATCGGATATTCTCAGAGACTAATCTATCATTTGTGTATTTTGTGGTCAAGAAAAAGCGGTGAGGAGATGCTATTCATGCAGGCTCTCCTCAAAGGCGGTTACTACCAGTTGGGCCACCTGTTTTGTAGATGGTTTTGAGGTGTCTATCCTGTGGTCGGCGGCCTTATCGTAGTATTTCTTGCGGTATTCGAGTAAATGGATTATTTCGTCATAGAGGTCCTTGTCTGTGAGCCGCGGGCGCTGGCTTCTGGTCTTTTTGTCATCCCTCAGGCGTTTGTAGATGGTGTCGGTATCGGCCTCGAGAAGGACTACCACGCCGGCCTTTTTCATGTTCTTTACGTTCTTTCTGCTTAGCACGGCACCTCCGCCTGCGGCGATGACCTTGTGCCGGAGCCTGCAAAGCTCGGCGATTACCGATTCCTCTATACGTCTGAACGCCTTCTCCCCGCCATCCTCAAAAATCGTCCAGATGTCTTTGCCCTCCTTCTTCTCAAGGTAGTCGTCGGCGTCTATAAACTCCCAGCCCAGCTGCTCGGCAACCAGCTTGCCCGTAACCGTCTTGCCCGTGCACCTAAAACCGATAAGTATTATGTTCATCGCAGTCACCCTGAAAAACCGTCCGGTCGAGACTGAACCCCCCGAACTCTACTTAGATTGTAAAACTACTGCAGGGGTAAAGACAAAGAAAAAAATGAAAAATACCCGGTCACAAGCCACGCTACGGCGAGTATTTGGCGATAATAAACGCCGCCGCAATGGCCATGGTTACGCCAACGCCCTGCATCAGGTTCAGCCTCGCCTCGAAAAACAGCCACATCCACAGCACGGTAAGGGCCGGGCTCAGGCAGATAAGAGGCACCACTACCTCAGGTCTGCCCCCGCCCTTGAACGCATAGATTATCGCCAGCGTACCCAGCGCCGCAAATATCCCGGCGCCGAAGGCCACCGCGTCAGCCCTGGCAGAAGGGGTCGCGGTCCCGTAGCCCATAAGCAGAGGCAGGGGCAGAAGTACCAGCAGAAAACCCGCCGCCTCAAGGACCAGCACCCGGAAGGGGTTACCCAGTGCCTGGGTCGAGTAGTTAATCATAGGCGACCACGCACTCCAGAACACAAGCGTCAGCAACGAATAAATGAGCCATGTTTTCATGATAATCCGTCCGTAATCTTGCAGATTTGTTTAGAAGACCATGTTAAAGTAAAACTCTTCGGACATAAAACGGTTTTGTAACATACACGATAATCTATCTTGCACATAAAAAAAGCAAGTCATATTAATTATTCTTGACTGGTATCCGTCTTTTAGTGGAAAATCACTGTTCTGCTGTTCTACTGTTCTAAGGAACTTGACGACCGGTATAATTATTTACCACAGACCAGAGGTAGGTATACGATGGAACTGTATCTGGTAAGACACGGCGAGGCCAAGAGGCCGGAAGAGGACCCCGCGCAGCCACTTTCGGAGCGTGGCAAGAAGGCAATATCCAAGGTGGCCGGTCTTATAAGAGACCTCCACATCAGGGTCAGGGTCATTAAACACAGCGGCAAGCTGAGGGCGGAGGAGACCGCCCGTGAGTTGGCAAAGGCCGTCACGTCCGCCGGGGGAATCGAGCAGTCCGAAGGTCTTCGGCCCAATGACGACGTCGGGCCCGTGAAGGTGCAGCTTGAGGAAGCAGGCGAAAACATAATGATAGTCGGCCACCTGCCGTATCTAAGCAGGCTGGCCTCAGACCTTTTGTGCGGGGACCGGAGACAGGACATCGTGACGTTTCGGGCGGCCACCGTTGTGAGACTCGACCGTGACGAGGCCTCCGGTGCATGGCATATCAGATGGGTGGTCACCCCTGATGTCGCTCAAGCACAAAAAGATTATTCATCCCCTCCCCCTTGAGGGGGGGAGGGATTGTCCGCCAAAAAGATAGGCTGAAAGTTCGCCGAAGGCTGAAAGCCCGCCGGTCTGTTAGGAGGGTGAATCTCCTTGGAGCCGCCTCAGGAGGCTGCCTCAGGCACGGCCCGCCGGTTTGTTTGGAGGGCGGATGTGCAAGCGCAGGTGGGGGTGGACATTACCCACCCGGGGAAAGGGAGGAAACACTACCATGCCCGTATACTCTACAACCACAAGACACTATACGCTTGACCGAAAATGATGTGGGTTGTATAAAAGGGCAGTTGCCTTGAGATGCGCCCGTAGCTCAGTTGGATAGAGCGACGGTTTCCTAAACCGTAGGCCGCAGGTTCGAATCCTGCCGGGCGTACCATTTCTACAAGGACTTACGGTGGGTAGTTACTAAACTTCCTTGTTTTACCGTCAAGTAAGCACTCCAGAACACCCTCAAATAGACCGAGTCACACAAAGGGCTACTTGCTATCTCATGCG
>JAZGAY010000199.1:0-5331 GCA_036475985.1 Candidatus Brocadiales bacterium | reverse complement strand
TCGTTCTCGGCCTTTGTGTTTAGACAACATACACAATTAGGGTATAATGATATCGTACAGGAATATGGGAGCCCCGCTGCGTCGGAGCCTACTACAACGTAAAACCAATGCGTAAGAATATGAAAATACTCATCTGCCATTTCTTATTATTACTCTTCCTGACACCTCAGGCAGAAGCGATTCAGCTGGAACTTGATGAACAGGACGTAAAAGAGGCCCTGGAATACGGTCGCGACAGAAGAGACCTTCCACACCCGGAGGTCTTAAAGAAATGGAGGGTAGATTTAGGCTACGGAGTGGGTTCTGCCTCCGTAGTCACGCCGTTTGGAAGGCTGGCAATCCTGTCAAAAGAGATGGCCGGGCGCTTCCGTGAGCCCACCGAGGGTGAAATTAAAGAGGCCCTCGGGGAGCTTAAAGGCAGGCTTGTATTTGGGTGCTCCCTGTACGGGGATGATCTGTCGTTCGCGGACGAATATGACGTCACCCTGCTGTACAAGGACAAGAAGCTAAAGCCCAGTGAGAAGGAAACACCCGGCAGCGCAAAGTTCACCCGTTCTTACCCTGAATCGCCGCGCTACTGGGCCCTGTGTTTCTTCAAGTTCGATATGCCCGACCTGGACCCTAACGCAAAGGTCACGCTGATTCTTAAGAACGGAGACGGCAAGGAGCTTTTGTTCCCTTTTGACCTCTCAAAACTGCGATGATAAAAACCGATAGACTAAAGAAAGATATTGAGGGATGGCTTGCACGGTTCTTTATAAAGCAGTTTAGCCACTTTGGCCACTACTTTGAGAACGGCAAGAACAGCAACGGTTTGGATTCGTTAACCTTTCTGAGAAAAGAGAGTTACAAGTATTTCTATCAACTCTACAGCAACGAAGACCGGGTGATATGGACCAGCCTGTTTGCCCCTTCGGAGATAATCTTCGGTCTGGGGCTACTCCCATTCAGTCTGGAGGTGGGCGCTGCCCTCTTTGCATGTGGAGGTCAGAGCGCAAGGGGTCTGATGGAAGCCGATTCCGAAGGTGTACCTGTTGACGTGTGCTCGTTCCACAAGTCCGCCCTGGGGTTTGCCTACAAAGGCTACCTCCCCAGGCCCATTGCACACGCGGCAACAAGCTCTATATGCGACTCCAACCTAAAGATGATAAGGATCTGCGAGACCATTACCGGAAAAAAGACATCTGTGCTGGACGTGCCTTATGAACTTAACGACCAATCGGTGCAATACCTGACAAGACAGCTGAGGAATCTAGTCAAGGGACTGGAAGAGGCCTCGGGCCGCAGGATGGACCCTGACAGACTCAGGGAGACCATAGAAAGGGCCAACAGGACACGTCGTCGCATAGTCGAGATAAACGAGACACGGACCAGCCCCTTTTCCCCACTGTCCGGGAAACGGGCGCTGGGCTTCATGTTGCCCACCCACCAACTCTCCGGCTCCAGGCTGGCGGAAGAATTTTATACAAAACTATCTCAGGAACTCCGGGAAAGGGTACAAGCCGAAGAGGAACTCGGCTCTATACCAGACCACAAAATCAGGCTTTTGTGGCTGGAGCTAAAACCCTACTTTAAGAATACAACCATCTCCAACATCGAGGTGACGACCGACGCAAAGATAGCCTTTGAAGAGGCAAACTATGTCTACTGGGATGAGCTCGACCCTGACAAACCCTATGAGAGTCTCGCCAGAAAGCTCCTCTGCAACCACAACAACGGCCCCCTGAAGCGGAGGCTGGAAGTCCTAAGGAAGCTCGTGAGAAAATATGACATACACGGTGCGGTAATATTTTCCCAATGGGGCTGCAGGAGGAATAATGCCGCGGTGCCTACCATAAAAAAGGAACTCTATCGCCTGGGAGTCCCCGTATTGAACATAGACGGAGACTGTGTGGACAATCACAACATTATGGCGGGCCAGATTGCCACCAGGTTTGAAGGTTTTCTGGAGATGCTGAGGGCGGGAAGACATGAGCAAGCGGAAGTCCTCAAGGCCTAGGACAAAAGCCCCAGGCTATAAAGGAAAAACGCCGAGAATTAAACCCAAAAAACAAAGTTCTGCAGGCCTTGCCCCACAAATCTCACCCCTCTGCCGATAGCCTCTCTACAAGTTTCTTGAGTTTAGGCCTCTCTTTCTCACTAAACCCTATCTCTTTATGCCGCACCCTGCCGTCCTTACCGAGGATAAACGTAATGGGCACGAACTGAAGGTCGTAGGCCTCGACTATGTCGTTTCCACCCACAAATACAGGGTACTTTATATGCATCATCTCCACAAAAGGCTCAATAACGTCCGGCTCTACACCCTCGACGTTAACACCTATGATCTCAAACGCCTCATTATTGCCGGTGCCGTACAAGATGTTGAGGAACGTCATTTCTTCCCTGGAAATAGAGGACAACGTACTCCAGAAGTTAAGGACTAGAACCTTCCCCTTGTTTTCCCGTACTATGCCCCGGAGTTCCTCAACGCTGAGTTTTTTTATCTCTGGTCTGCCATCATCTGCAAGGGGGCAGCCTGGATACAACAAAAGCGCCCCTGAGAGTAAACCACCCAGCGCAAATATCCTTAACCCACCCATCCCGAAGAATTCGTTACGCATCATGGACAAAGCATTAGACTCTTTTAGCCACTCCTTTTCAGTAATTTAACTATCTTCTCCTCAATCTCTTTCTTTCTGTCATTATAGAATCCCGCTTCCCTGTATCTTGCCTTGCCCTTTTTGTCAATGTAAACATGATATGGGACATACTGAAGCCCGTACTTCTCCATAATGTCATCATCCGCAATAAAGGTGGGATACCTGACGCCGGTTACTCTCGCAAACCCCCAGGCGTCATCCACGTCGTCGTCAGCGAATAGGCCTATGATAAGCAGGCCCTTTTTCCTATACTTGCGGTACATCCTGTTCATGAAGGGCGCCTCCTTGAGACAATTAGGGCAGTTGGGCAGCCAGAAATCAAGGATTATGACCTTGCCCTTGTTCTCGTCAAGCAGCGCCCTGAGCCCCTGCAGGTCTATCCGGGGAACGAGCGTTGGTTTCTCACCGCTGGCTGGATTCATCTGGAGGGAGAAGAACACACACACCGTAAAGGTCAACACTAAAACAGCCCTAAACATGCCACGTCTTCTCCCTTGAGGACGTCTTCTACTCGACGGTAAACCTCTATTCATTTAGAAGACTTACCACTTCCTTTTCCATCTCTTTCTTCTTTTGATCGTTGAAACCCAGCTCTCTCATTCTCTCCTTACCGTCCTTCCCGAAGAACACATTGAAGGGCACGGCCTTTACAGAGTACAATTTCAGCATATCCTCTCCCGCCTCAAAATTAGGATAGGTCAGCCCCGTTTTTTCGATGAACAGTTCAACCATATTGATCGGGGCGCCAAGAGACATGCCTATAATCTCAAGCCCGTCTTCTTTGTGCCGGTCGTAAAGCTCTTGTAGGAAGGGAACCTCCCTTCCGCAAGC
Source organism: Candidatus Brocadiales bacterium (assembly GCA_036475985.1). Taxonomy (GTDB): domain Bacteria; phylum Planctomycetota; class Brocadiia; order Brocadiales; family Bathyanammoxibiaceae; genus Bathyanammoxibius. The sequence continues at coordinate 1,858 of JAZGAY010000199.1, read as the reverse complement.
GCTTCAGAACGGGGACCAGAAGTTCACTAACACCACCTTGCCTTCATTCTCCGCAAGGAGGTCCTTAAAACCGGCGACGTCGAGCTGGCTTACCCCCTCTGCCTCAACGGTCCCAACCGACATGAACAGACAGAAAAGCGAGACAAGGGAACCTGCAACAAACATGCCTAACATTTTTTGCATGCTCAGCCTCCTTTTTTAGATGAGACCCGTGTGGCTTAACGGCGCTCCGCCGCGGGTCTCGTGGTATCGAAATATGCCAGCTACAGGCCTAAAACGCTGACGCTGACAATCGTTTAGCCCTCCATATCGACATTCCCCGAGGATTAAACCTCTCTTTATCGCGTACTTCGGGTATGAAGGGATTTATTTCATCTTTTTATACCGCTTCAGCAGCCTTTGCCAGGCTGAATGCAATCTTTCCGCCCTTATTGATATGGACGTCTACCGTGGAGCCTTCGGGGAATTTACCCTCAAGCAACTCTATGGCCAGAGGGTTTTCCATGAGATGCTGTATAGTGCGTTTAAGGGGCCTCGCACCATAAACCGGGTCAAAACCCTCATCTACCAACTTATTTTTTACATCGTCATGTAAGATGACATCCAAGTTGTGTTCGGCAAGCCTCTTTCGAAGCGCCTTGAGCTGGATGTTCACGATTTTGTGTATCTCTTTTTTTGACAAGCGGTTAAATATAATTATGTCGTCGATTCTATTCAGGAACTCCGGCCTGAAGACCTCTTTTAGTGCACCCTTTATGCGTTCCCCCAATTCCTCCTCTTTGTCCTTTCCGGTAATCTCGTGTATCCATTGCGTGCCTATGTTTGAGGTCATGACGATGATTGTGTTTTTAAAGTCGACGGTTCTTCCATGCCCATCTGTAAGTCTGCCGTCATCGAGTACTTGCAGCAGGACGTTGAACACGTCCCTATACGCCTTCTCTATCTCATCGAACAATACCACCGAATATGGCCGACGTCTAACGGCCTCCGTCAACCTGCCTCCCTCCTCATACCCCACGTATCCGGGGGGAGCGCCGATCAGTCTGGCCACGGCGTGCTGCTCCATGAACTCAGACATGTCTATACGCACCATGGCATTTTCATCGTCAAAGAGGAACTCCGCCAGCGCACGGCACAACTCGGTCTTTCCCACACCTGTGGGACCGAGGAAGATAAAAGACCCCACCGGCCTCTCAGGGTCCTGAAGCCCGGCCCTGGCACGTCTCACCGCGTCAGAAACGGCCCTCACGGCCGCTTCCTGACCCACTACCCTCTCTTTGAGTTTGTCTTCCATCTCTAGCAATTTCTGCTTCTCACCCTCAAGGAGCCTGGTGACGGGGATACCCGTCCACTTTGACACCACCTCGGCCACGTCATCGGCGTCAACCTCCTCCTTCAGCAGGCACTTGTCCTTCTGGATCTTGGCCAGCTTTTCGTGCTTCTTTTTTATCTGTTCCTCATACTCCCTGATACGGCCATAGCGTATCTCGGCCACCTTCTCAAGGTCTCCTTGGCGTTGGGCGGTCTGTTCCTCCACGCGGGCCTGCTCGATCTTTGTCTTTAAGTCTTGTATCTCCTTTATCGCGCCCTTTTCGTTCTCCCAATGCACCTTGAGCACGTTGAGCTCTTCCTTCAGGTCTGCAATCTGTTTCTCTACTCGCGACCTTCTTTCCTTGGAGGCGTGGTCCTTTTCCTTCTTCAGTGCCTCCCTCTCTATCTCCAGTTGCATTATCTTGCGCTCGATCTCATCAAGTTCTGTCGGCATACTGTCGAGCTCAATCCTCAGCTTTGACCCGGCCTCATCGATTAGGTCTATGGCCTTGTCGGGAAGGAACCGGTCGCTTATATAGCGATAAGA
>JAZGAY010000198.1:0-10603 GCA_036475985.1 Candidatus Brocadiales bacterium | reverse complement strand
TAGTTTCAAGGCTGGCCTGCTTTAGCTTATACCTGGAAGAGTTTCGGCAGGTGCTTTCTTGACTGTTCAAGCAGTTCTTCGCTGGAAATCGTGGTAATTCTTCCCCTGGTGTACTGCTCGGTTATCCATTCGTATATCTTTTGTATTCCGGGATGGGTCTTCGACAGTTCGTTGTTCTTGGGATTCAGATTGGTCTTTACCCAGTGCAGGACTCCGGCCGTGCCGGACTTGTCGCTGACTGCCACACCGGGGGCCCTGTTGAGGAGCTTCTTTGTGTCGAAGATGTTATATATCTCTTCGTTCTTCATGAGACCGTCTGCGTGTATCCCTGCAAGGGTCACGTTAAAGTTCTCCCCTATCAGGGGCTGGTTGGGCGGAATCGTGTGTCCCAGTTCCTTACGGAAATAATCTGCTATGTCGGTGATTATAGTGGTGTCGACGTCATCGTCGCCCCTTAACATCATGTATTCCATCACCAGTGCCTCGACGGGCGTGTTGCCTGTGCGTTCGCCGATGCCCAGTAGTGTGCCGTTTGCACCGCTGCATCCATAAAGCCAGGCGTTGGCGGCGTTTGAGACCGCCCGATAGAAGTCGTTGTGGCCGTGCCACTCAAGGTATTTGGAGGGTACTTTTGCGAAGTGGTTTAGACCATATATGATACCGGGCACGCTCCTTGGCAGCATCGCCCCGGGGAAACTCACGCCATAACCCATGGTGTCGCAGGCCCTGATCTTGACGGGCATCTTCCTCTCCGCGGAGAGCTTCATGAGCTCCTTTGCAAACGGCACCACGAAACCGTAGAAATCGGCCCTCGTGATGTCCTCGAAGTGGCAGCGGGGGATTATACCTTCGTCCAGGGCCGCATGGACGATGTCCAGATAATTCCCCATGGCCTGCCCCCGGTTCTTGTTCAGCTTGAGGAATATATGATAGTCCGAGGCGGAGGTCAGGATACCCGTCTCCTTCAGCCCCATCTCTTTTACAAGCTTGAAGTCTTTCTTGTTCGCCCTTATCCAGCCGGTGATCTCCGGGTATTTGTAACCCTTCTCAAGACATTTTATTACGGCCTCTTTGTCCTTGTCGGTGTAGAGGAAGAACTCGCACTGCCTTATCAGGCCGTTTTTCCCTCCCAGGTGGTGCAGCATCTCATAAAGGTCCACTATCTGTTTCACCGTAAAGGGGGGCCGTGCCTGCTGGCCGTCACGGAAGGTGGTGTCAGTTATCCACATCTCTTCAGGCGGATCCATGGGGTTTAGCCTGAAGTTGAAAGGTACCTTTGGGACCTGTCCGTAGGAGAATATTTCCCTGTAGAGGTCGGGCTCCTGCTGTTCCTTGAGCTCAAAGGTGTAATCGTCCTGCACCAGGCATCGCATGCGGCCGTCGAATTTCAGCATGATACTTCCCAGTCCCTTAAGTTACTGAACAAGCGTGAATTATGTCAATAAAGTGCGTACAGTTCTGCCCTTGTGAATGCGGGTATGAAAGGCATCTTAGCAAAGCAATGCTTTGACTGTCAAGGGCAAAGCCCCTTTACTGCCGCCCTCCGCGCGCGTCTAAACGTTACGGCGTTGCAGTGGAACGGGAAAGGGGCGTGGTTTTATGGGGGTTTAAATTGGGATTGATTTTGTTTCGCGGGATGGCTATAAAGGTAGACGCCTTTTTTCGATATTGATTTATATCCGACGTGGGTTGGATGGGTGTGTGGATGTTTAATCATCATAAGGCCTTAGCCCTTATTTTTGTCTGTTTTTGAGGACGTTTCAAACATGTGCAGGGATTTTAGGATTATCGTACTGATTTTAATCGTAAGTTTCTTTGGCGGTTGTGCTATCAACGTGCCGATAACCGGCAAGGTGAAGCCGCTGGAAGAAGAGGTGGTATCCGGAGAGGGAGATGACAAGGTCCTGGTGGTGGACATTAGCGGCGTCATCTCCGGTAAAAAGAGGAAGGGTTTCCTTGGGCTCGGAAGCAGGCCCAGTATGGTCGCCCGCATAAAAGAGGAACTCAAGAAGGCCAGGGAAGACGACGACATAAAGGCATTGGTCTTGAGGATTGACACACCCGGCGGCACCGTCACGGCAAGTGACATCATATATCATGAGGTGATGGAGTTTAAGGAGGAGAGGGGGGTAAAGGTCGTGGCCTGTATTATGGGTCTGGGTACTTCGGGCGGGTATTACGCGGCCGTGGCCGCCGACAAGATAGTTATCCTCCCCACAGGTATCACTGGGAGTATAGGCGTCATACTCCTTAAGGTCAACATGGAGGGCCTGATGGAGAAGATAGGGGTGCAGAGCGAGTTTGTGATGTCTGGTGACAAGAAGGACTCGGGACAACCCTTCCGTCCCCTCAGCCCTGAGGAGAGAAAGCTCCTTCAGGGCATAATAGACAGCCTCTTCCAGCGTTTCGTTACCGTGGTGGATGAATCCAGACCCGGGGTAGACCTAAAGGACAGGAAGGACCTGACCGACGGCAGGGTCTTTGACGCCCAGCAGGCCCGGGAATTCGGACTTGTTGACCAGATAGGCTACCTGGAGGATGCGATAGAGCTGGCCAAGAAGGTCGCGGGTATTAAAGAGGCAAGGGTGAGTGTATATAAAAGGCCCGGCGACTATAAGAACAACATATACTCGCTTGGCGGGGGCGCCCCTCAGTCGACGGGTCTCATCGGCTCCGAACTGGCCGGCTTTGGAAAAAGGGCCCTAAACCCGGACTTCATGTATCTGTGGATGCCTTGAGAGACGTTCTTCATGCATATCGAGATACTGCCCCAGTTGCACGAACCTCACCCCGGGCGTGGCCTCCAGTCCCTTGAGCACGTCTTCGAGTTTTCTGAGCCTTTGCATTGAATCTTTTGCGCTCAGGGTCTTTCCCGAGTGGTCGGCAAATAATTCCCACGGATGAAACGCGAGTATAAACAGCCCCCCATTTACCTTCTGCGCAAGCGAACCCACGGCCCGGATATATTCCTCCGTATCAATCTTCATTTGAAAGAGGGGATGCAGGTATGAGGTTATCCTTCTCCCCGAATCCGCCCTGAGCGAGGCCACCGTCAACTCCCACAGAGACGCCGGTTCCATATAAAAGGGTCTGATACAATCGTTAATGATAGAAGAGTCATACCTGAACCCCATCTCGCCGAGCAGAAATAAGAGTTCCCGGTTTGTCCTCAGGTAGGGGGTCCTGAAGCCGGTTATCTTTCTCTCGAAAATGCCGTTAAGTATGTCCATCGACTCGGCTATGATCTCCCTGGCCTGGGCCCTGGGTATAGGTATGCCGGAGGTGGTTCCCAAAAAGTCCTCGTGGCGGTGTGAGTGGCACCCGATTTCGTGCCCGGCTGTAATGGTCTTGACCGGCCCATTTTCCGCCATCATCCGGGCCGTCCTTGCCTCAAAGAAGAGGGTCGCGGGTATTTTTCCCAGAAGCTCAAGCAGTTGGAGCGTCTCCTGGAGACCCCTCTGTGCGGCGTCTATCTTGACCAGGCCCCTTTCAGGCGGGTAAGAGAGCGAATCTATCCGCCCCTTGACCGCCCTGTTGTAATCAGGGTCTACGTCGAGACTGAGCGCTACGAACAGTTCTTCTTTATCGCGTTTTCTCTTATTTGTAATCAAGTTCCCAGGAGAAATAGTTTTTGTTATGAGAGGAGTTTTCCTAAAAGGTCTGCCGTTTAGGGTTGTATGGCAGGACGGGGAGTGGTTTCTCAGCTGTAGTCGGACTCCTTTTCTTCTCTACCTACGAGTTCTTCCCGTTCAAATTCGGCGCCAACTACGGAGAAGAACCTCTTCTTGATGGCGTCGGAGGTGACCTTTAGGAGTGCCTTTTTGTCGCTTGTCATGCCGAAGATGCCGAGTTCTATGCTCCCTGCGGCCATGGTGGCGTGGCCGCCGGCGTTTTTCCCGAACGCCTTTTGCATCAAAAGCCCCAGGTTTACCCTGGGGTCGCGGCTTCGCGAGGATATGTAAACCCTGCCGTCACATATACCGGCGATGAGTACCGTGTCCACACCTTCGAGCTGCAACATCACCTCCGCGGCCTGGGGCAGGGCGTCTCTGTCGGTCAGGAATTCGACGAACGAGGCCAGATAAGAGCCTCGAATCTCCCTGTTGCGGATGGCCCTGCCGATTATGTCCAGGGTCTCGGAGCTCATCGGCGGGGTCTCTATCTCTTTCAAAAGATTGTGGTCGAGAAACGTTGACAGAAACGCAACGGCCTCCATGTCTTCAGCCGTTGCGTTTCGCGTGAAGCCGTTGGTGTCGGACTTTATCCCGTACAAAAGGGCGGTGGCAAGTGCCGGGTCCGGCTTTATGTCGAAGAGCCTGATGTAACGGGTCATTATGGTTGAGTTGGCGCCGATCTTGGACTCGACGTTCACGAAGTTGCCCTTTATTGTGTCGATATCCGTCGGATGGTGGTCTATTATAATGTCCGGAACCGAACCTTCCGGCAGGATATTGTTCTTCGACGGGGTGGACGCCTCTATCAGCGCAACTTTATCAAACCTGGACATTATTTCCCTCGCCTCTTCCGGGGAGGAGACCTGGTTTAGCTCGGTATCGGTCAGGTTTACGAGGGCCTTGTTTTGTTGATGCCCTATGTTTCCTCCGTAGTATAGGGTGCTTTCTACTTCATAATTGTTGGCTATGCGTTTCAGGGCGATTCCGGAGGCTATTGCGTCGGGGTCGGGATTGTCCTGCAAAAATATGGCCAGTCCCCTGTTAGCCGCGCCCTTTATCTCCCCCGTCAGAGACGCCGTCGACCGTCTTTGTGCCACGAGGTTCAGCTTTTTTAACACCGTCGTCGTAAGTGCGTCGCTGCCCTCCGCCACGTGGCTCGCACCGCTCTTTATCATGGCGTCCGTCTCGTTACGGTCCCTTGCTACGGACAACACGTCTTTTTCCGGATACTTGTCTTTTACCTTCTTGAGGACCTTCAGGTTCTTTTCGTAGTTTTTCCCAAGGATGGCGATGGCCGTGGCATGTTCAAGGTGGTTGGCCGACAGAGACTGTGACGGGTTTGCCTGGACGGTCTCTATCTTCAGGTTTAGTCTTTTCAGCTGGTCTAATATCTCCGGGTCGCTTTCATACACCACGACTTTATTGCCTTCTTCGCAGAGCTTTTTGGCAATGTCCTTACCGGCAGGGCCGCAACCCAGGATTACGTACGTGTTGTTCATTGTGTTGTGTTTGTTAAAACTTGCAATGACGGCATTTTATGTGAGCCGTTTTACTTTGTCAATACAAAGCTGCAACATAAACAGGACAAGATTCAGGCCCGCAGAACGATTCTTGGTCGGGCCCCGGTTTTCTGCTTAAAATCAGATTTGTTAAAGGAACGTCTTGAAATGGCAAGACTGTTTTGTTAGTATATTACCCTCATGGGTGCTGGGGTCTAAGCGTTTATTCATGTGTTACTTATGGTAGCACGACATCATTTGTAAACCACAGTTGTTTTTATGTGGTTTATTAGAGGAACTGATCCGGTTTGGAAATCTGTGCCTTAGGCCTCATATTAACTGTAGTCCTCGGACTGGTGGTTGGGAGTTTCCTGAACGTCTGTATCTACCGCATACCGAGGAACGAGTCCGTTGTCTCGCCAGGTTCTCACTGCGTTCTTTGCGGCAACCCCATAAAGTGGTACGATAATGTCCCTCTGGTCAGCTACTTCTTGCTGAAGGGCAGGTGCAGGTCGTGCGGTGACAAGATAAGTCTGCGCTATCCGCTGACAGAGGCCCTGACGGGGCTCATGTTCGGGGTGTTCTTTTATTCATCGGTTTGTCTGGCATGGGAACCGCTTCCGGTGTACATAGCCTACTGTGTACTGGGTTGTGCCCTTATTGTATCGAGCTTCGTTGATGCGGAGTCATACATAATCCCGAACGAGGTTACCTATTTTGGGATGGTCTTCGGCCCTGTTTACAGCTTTTTGTTTCCCGTCCTGCAGAACTCGCCCGGTTCTTACAGGACGTTCGGCATCCTGGAGAACCCGAGGTTTGATGGGCTGGCCTCTTCACTGTGCGGGATGTTGGCAGGGGGCGGGCTTATTCTCTTTTTTCTTGTGTTCGGGCAGATAATCTTTAGGAAAGAGGCGATGGGCATGGGCGACGTCAAGCTGATGGCCATGGTGGGCGGTGTGCTGGGTTGGAAGCTGGCCGTTATGGTGTTTTTCCTTGCGCCGTTTTTCGCGCTCTTGGCAAGTATACAAATTCTTATAAAGGGGGGGTTGGGAGAGGGCCGCAGGATACCCTATGCGCCGTTCCTGTCTCTTGCCGCCATAGTGTCTATTCCTCTCCAAGAACCGTTCATACGGTTCCTGGACTCACGTATAGAGATATTCTCGGTTTTATGGTCATGAGGGGTTACGGTTGAATTTGCCTTCTAAGGTGTTTTTTAGAAGGTTGTTATGAGGAGAGACGAATGCCTGGTAAATGTTTAACGTCTGTTTTATTGGCCACCTGTCTTTTTGTGACGGGTTTGTTGTTCAGTGGTTGCCTTGGACAGAATAAGGGCTTCGAGGAGGAGCTGGTGCGGCGCGACCAGGCCATTCTTGAGCTCCAGACGCAGAATGACGATTTGCAGGTGCAACTGGCCGAAAAGGATGAGGTACTTGCGGCGGAAATGGCTGCGCTTCAGGCCTCGAGAGACGCGTTAATGGTTGCGCTCCAGGGTACGGGAGCCGGGGTCTCGACGCAGGGTACCGATCTCATTGTCTCGCTGCCCTCGGTCCTGCTTTTCGGATCCGGCAAGTACGAGCTCAAAAAGAGTGCGAAGAAGCACCTCTCAAAGATAGCCAAGGTGGTAAAAAGCAACTTCCCGAACGCCATGATAAGGGTGGAGGGCTACACTGATAATCAGCCCATAAAGAAGTTAAAGGAGAAGTTTAAGTCCAACTGGGAACTCTCTGCCGCACGCGCTGCATCGGTGGTGCGTTACCTTGTAAAGAAAGGCCACATAAACCCGGAGAACATCTATCTTGCGGGCTTCGGACAGTATCACCCCGTTGCCAGCAACAAGACGGCTGGCGGAAGGAAGAAGAACAGAAGGGTGAGCATTGTGGTGTTAACAGGGGGAGGTTAGGAATGCCGGATGATAGCCATCATTGATTACGGCATGGGCAACCTCAGGAGTGTGCAGAAGGCGGTAGAGAAGGTTGGCTTTGATTCGGTGTTGGTGGAGGGGCCTGAGGGCCTTGACGGTGTCGAAAAAGTAATTCTGCCCGGTGTCGGCTCTTTTAAGGACACGATGCAGGGGCTCAGGGACAGGGGCCTGATTGAGCCTGTTCTGGAGCATATCAGGCAGGAAAGGCCCTATCTCGGGATATGTATGGGCCTTCAAGTCCTCTTTACCGAGAGCGAGGAAGACGGGCACTGCGAGGGGCTTGGCGTGATTCCCGGCAAGGTGGTAAGGTTTCGTGAAGACCACCTCAAGATTCCCCATATGGGATGGAATCAGGTCTCGTTCAAGAAGGACGTGCCGGTGGCCGGAAACATCCCCCAGGATTCTTATATGTATTTCGTGCACTCCTACTACGTCTGCCCGGAAGACCCCGGCGTGGTGGCCGCCGTTACCGAATACGGCGCGGAGTTCCCTTCCATGATATTGAAAGACAACATCATCGCAACCCAGTTTCATCCCGAAAAGAGCCAGGCCAACGGATTGACCCTGATAAAAAACTTTGCCGCCGGGTGAGGTCGGATAAAGGGAGATTTTTTTGTCGCTATATAGCATGGGTGCTCTGCCACCCGTGTTTACGGCCACTTGTTTTATGAGACAATCAACATGCTTATAATCCCCGCCGTTGACATGAGAGGGGGCCGATGCGTCAGGCTGACCCGTGGGAGTTTTGGGGAGGAGACGGTCTATTTTGACGACCCCGTCGAGCCCGCCCTCAAATGGCAGCAGCAGGGGGCCGGGTATCTCCACGTGGTAGACCTGGACGGCGCCCTCCAGGGCGAGCCGAAAAACATAAAAGAGCTTGGGCGCATCATCAAGGCGGTGGATATACCCGTCCAGTTCGGCGGCGGTGTACGGACCGCCGAGACGGCCGGACAGGTCCTTGATATGGGTGTCGACAGGGTGATACTGGGCACCGGTGCCGTTGACTCCCCGGAACTCATAGAAGAACTCTGCGCAAGACATCCCGGCCGCGTAGCCATTGGCATTGACCAGAGAGGGGGAAAGGTGGCGATCAAGGGATGGGTAGAATCCTCCGAACTTTCGTTCATAGACCTTGCAAGGCGGGTGGAGGCGTTCGGCCCGCGCGCGATTATTTTTACCGACATTTCAAGAGACGGCATGCTGCAGGGCCCTAACGTAGAGCTGCTCGAGGAGCTGCTCGACGCCGTGAAGGTGCCGGTTATTATCTCAGGAGGCGTTACCACGCTTGAGGACGTAAAGACCCTCTCGGGACTGCCCGTCGAGGGCGCCATAATAGGCAAGGCCCTGTACACGGGCGCTATCGGCCTCCCCGAGGCCATTGAGGCGTCCGGGGCCGCCGCATAGCCCCGCTCCCCCACACCCCCTCTCTGCCCCCTCCCCGCCCCCTTCCCGCCAAAAAACCTTGCCCCTTGATATTTTTTCTCAGGTCTGCTAGATTCTTGATTCTTCGCCTGATACCAACTCTTAGAGGAGGAGGAGGAAATGGCACCCTATCAGACCAAGGACATAAGGAATATCGCCCTGATTGGGCACGGCGCCTCGGGCAAGACGACCATAGCCGAGGCCATGCTCTTCCGCGCCGGGGCCACCAGCAGGATGGGAAGCGTGGACGACGGCACCTCCATAGCCGACTACGAGTCCGACGAAAAAGAGAAAAAACACACAATAGATACGTCACTCCTGTCGTGCAAGTGGCAGGACAAGTCCATAAACATACTCGATACACCCGGCTATCCCGATTTTATCTCACAGACCATCGGCGCGTTGACCGCCGTTGAGACGGCCGTGCTGGTCATCTCCGCAACCGCGGGCGTACAGGTAAATACAAGGAAGTACTGGTCGCTCGCCGCGGAAAAAGGTCTTGCCCGCATCATCGTCATATCGAAACTGGACGGCGAAAACGTAGAATTTGACGCACTGCTTAACTCTATTAAGGAAAATTTCGGTCAGTACTGCGTACCGGTCAACCTGCCCGTGGGCTGCGGCAACGATTTTAAGGGGGTTGTAGACCTGCTGGAATTGCCCAAGGACGTTCCCCCCGGGGTGCTGGGCGATGCCCGGTCCGTCCGTGAATCGCTGGTGGAAAAGATAGTAGAGACGGACGACGACGTAATGAACAAATACCTCGAGGGCGGAGACGTCAGCGCCGGAGAACTCAAGGGCTGCATGGCAAAGGCCGTAGCGGGCGGGCAGTTGGTGCCCATTATGTTTACCGCTTCGAGGAAGGAGATAGGGGTTGAAGAGCTGCTCAATACCCTGGCGGACTTTGCGCCCAGCCCGCTGAGCGGTCCCGAAAGGCGCGCCACGGATATCGCCAAGGACGAAGGGGTCACGGTGGAGGCCGACGAAAAGGCCCCGTTCTGCGCACAGGTTTTTAAATGTGTTACAGACCCGTTTGTCGGCAAGCTCGCCTTCTTCCGGGTCTATTCCGGCGTGCTGGACGGCGACCTGAGTTTCTTCAACTTGCGCATCAAGAAGAACGAGAAGGCCGGCAATATCTTTAAGCTGCTCGGCAAAGAACAGCAGCAGGTCGACAGGGCCATAGCCGGAGACATCGTAGCCATGTCCAAGGTCGAGGACATAGGCATCTCCGACACGCTGTGCGACGCCAAGAGGAAGCTGTCGTTTGCCCCCATAGCCTTCCCCGCCCCCATGGTCTCTCTCGCCATCGAGCCCAAGAGCAAGGGCGCCGAGCAGAAGCTCCTCGGCACACTCACAAAACTCTCCGAAGAGGACCACACCTTCAGGATAACCAGGGACGCGCAGACACATGAGATGGTCATCACCGGCACGAGCACCCTCCACCTCGGCACCATGCTCTACCGCCTCAAGAAGCGTTTTGATGTAGAGGTCGACACGCACGAACCCAAGATACCGTACAAAGAGACCATCTCCGCCGCCGCAGACGCCAAGTACAAACACAAGAAGCAGACCGGCGGCCACGGGCAGTACGGCGAGGTGTTGATAAAGCTCGATCCGCTATCCAGGGGCGAGGGCTTTGAGTTCGTGAACAAGATTGTCGGCGGCAGGATACCGGGTCAATACATACCCGCCGTGGAAAAGGGCCTCAAAGAGACCCTGGCCAGGGGCATACTGGCCGGTTATGAGGTGGTAGACGTCAGGGTGACGCTCTACGACGGCTCGTTCCACACGGTAGACTCCTCCGAGGCCGCCTTCAAGATGGCCGCCTCAAAGGCCTTCAGGCAGGGTTTCGGCGAGGCGCATCCCGTGCTCCTCGAGCCCATCGTCAACATAGAGGTCACCATCCCGGCGGAGTTCATGGGCGAGATATCCGGCAACCTGAGCGGCCGCAGGGGGCATATAGTCGGCATGGACTCGATCGGACAGATGCAGGTAATAAAGGCCACCATACCCATGGCCGAGGTCAGCAGGTACGAGACAGAGCTGAAGTCCATGACCGGCGGCCAGGGCTCCTACACAATGGAATT
>JAZGAY010000197.1:0-8404 GCA_036475985.1 Candidatus Brocadiales bacterium | reverse complement strand
TCGTAACCGAGCTGTCCATCGTTACAAGGGACAACTAACTTCCTCATTGTGAAATGCTGACTGCATTCAGAACAGCAATCCCCGCTCAATGTTTCCTGCTACGCTCCAGGATGTCGGTCAGGTTTGTGATGACCTTTTTCTCCTGACGGTCGCTCAGGTCTAAAATCTCCCTGAGCGCGATGCCGATGTGGGGGATATACTCCTTAATATACGACTCCTTCTTCTCGGCGTCTTCAAGGCGGCGTCTCTTGGATAAAAACGCTGAAAGCTTGCGGCCGCATTCCTGTACGGCGAGTTTTATGTCCTTCTCAATCTCCGGATAGTGCGCAATGGCCTCCTTGCTCTCGGACGTGAACGGCACCCATACCGAGGCCACGTGCACCATGAGCACCAGAGGGCCGGTGGGTAGGGCGCCCGTAGACTGCTGCAGCCCATAGGTGCGCCACGAGGTGTCCACCACGGATTCGGTGATGGCGCAGCCCGATTTCTGGTAGAGGAGCGGCACGCGGTTGGCAAACCGCAAGAGCCTGGCAGGCCCATCGGCCGGCATATCCCCCCCGTAGGCAAGCCCCGCCTCCACCACGAACGGGTTGCCCCGATAGACAGAAGGCGAACGCGTGGTGGTGGCATAAAAATCGGCCTTAAACTGTCTCTTGAGGCCCTTTAGTATCAAATCCTCGCCTATGGGCACCACGCAGTCACTGGGAGGGGCCATTATCTTCGTCTCGTGCACCGACCTGAGAAGGTTATCGGCCTCGGCGCGCGCCACGCGGCGTGGCCTCGAGTTATCATTTAATCTAGCCTTCTCGCATATCTCGCGCGCCAGCCGTGGGCTCACCCTTGAGAACTCCGAGCTCAAGAAACTCGACAGCGTCCGCGCCTTGGTGTCGTGGAGCATGTGGATGAGCGTGCCCAGTTCTATACCGTAGGGGTGTGGTTTTATCTCCTTCGCCTCCTGCGGCAGCTCCTTAGCCGCGCGGGAGAGATACAGCTCTTTTTTTTCGGGGCTAATGTATTTTATCGTGGTGTGGGGATTGGCGACGGCGGTCTGCTCCAGATATTCGTCAACCGACTGCCGTCCCTTCTGGTATCTGGACTCAAGTTCTATCACCACCCGCGTGCCGTGGGGCCTGTCCCAGTCTACCTCTCTTTCCCTGCCGATAACGGGCTCGTTCTTCTGCGTGTGGATTGAGAGCTCGTAGTAGTGGGCGGGTTTTCGTTTAGAGATGCGCGAGGTGATGCAGACGGGCCGTCCGGTGGTAAGCTGTCCGTACATGCCCGCAGCCGAGATGCCGATGCCCTGCTGTCCGCGCGACATCTTGAGGTGGTGGAACTTTGAGCCGTAGAGGAGTTTGGCGAATATTCTGGGGATCTGGTCCTTGACGATGCCGGGGCCGTTGTCCTCGATGGTGACCTTGAAGCGGTCCTCGCGGCTGGTGGGTTCTATTATTATTGTGATTTCCGGCAGGATGCCCGCCTCTTCGCAGGCGTCGAGGGAGTTGTCAACCCCCTCCTTCACGCAGGTGAGGAGGGCCTTGCGGGGGTTGTCGAAGCCGAGCAGGTGGCGGTTCTTGGTAAAGAACTCGCTAACAGAAATCTCGCGCTGCCGTTCGGCCAATTCGTAGGCGATGTCCTTGGTGGCATGTTTTACGCGGGCGTGCTCGACCCTTTCCTTCTTTCCCGTATTCTTCGCAGTCACTTTTGCCTTCTTGTTCTTTGCTGCAGTTCTTTTAGCCGACAATTTTTAACCCTATCCCCCGTATCGGTACCTCATCAGGCCACATAGAAAACTCGGCACAAGTATATAGAACACCCCTCCCATATTCAAGATTCAAGTGAACCTTTATCAAAGCAGGGGGTAGGAAGGTTAGAGGCAACTATGGTTACACGTGCGGGTTTTTTTAGAGATTGTTTCCTGTGGCGCCAGACGCTAGACAGGTTTGATTTTTATGGAGCAGGCGGAGTTGACGGTCATGCAGGCCTGTTCGCAGATACCGCAGCCGGTGCATTTGTCCTTATTGACCACGGGTTTACCGTCCTTCATGTAGATGGCCTCCTCGGGGAAGGGGCAGGCTATCACGCAGGACTGGCAGAACTGTATGTCGCCTGATATACAGGTCTCCTTGTTGACCACGGCGACGCCCATCCTTACGTCCTCGCGCCTCCCGGGCATCACCAGCGCGCCGTCCTTACACACCCTTATGCAGGGGAAGTCTTCGCAGAGCATGCACGGCTGCTCTCTGGGGTCGATTATGGGTGAGCCTATGGGCAGTCCCGTGTCTATTATGTCTGCGCCCCTGACTGCATAGTGCGGGCAGACCTTTATGCACTCGTCGCAGCACGTGCAGAGTGCGAGAAACTCATCTTCGGCCACGGCCCCCGGCGGTCTCAGGTATTTCCTGCCGGAAGAGCCCGCCGACATCTCCCTCATAACCTTGCCTACGACGTCAGCGGCCTGTACAAAACTCTTCCTGAAGAACTCACGCCGCCGGACGTCTGTCTTCTCCCCCGCGGGAGAACCCGTGCTGAGCTTGACTAGATTTTTGAGGATATCCAGCATTTTACCTGAAACCAAAATAAAAAAAGGCGGCGCCAGGCATATATTTATTAAAACTCTGATGCCGCCTCATAACTGTCCGTCCTACTTACCCGAAAAACTCCTTATTCTCGGTATAAAGTCGGCCACCTCCACGTCAATCCCCAGCATCTGCTTGACAAAGGGTTGCACGGGGGCGTAGTTCTGGTTATCCGTGCCGTCTGTCATCGACTTAATCAGGTCCTCGTCGGTCTTTGAGGCCTGCCATTCGGGGTCGGTGAAATCGGGAGAGCCGAACTCGATGCCCTGCTCACTCGGTTTACCGTCTGCCCCGTGGCATAGCGCACAGAGCATGGCAAAGAGCTCGTTGGGGCCCATGTCCTGTGCCATACACTTCGATGAGTCGAACGTAAAGCCAATGCTGAAGACCAAAAAAGCTCCAAGTATCATCTTCTTCATCTCTGAATTTGTCTCCTTGTGAACGGTGTGCTATAACTATGTCAGCATTACAACTACGAACAAAACTGGATCTACTTCCCGTGCTGGCCCAGGACGTCTTCCACCTTGCTATACTCCCCACCGTCATAATAGAAGGCCGGGGTGGTGGTGATACTGGAAATATGGAGTGCAAACTCGGCCATTCCCTCTACGGTATCAACGTTTATCTCTTTGTACTCAACACCCGCATCCTTTAACTTCTTCTTTGCGCTATCGCAATTCGGACAGCTATCCTGTGTAAATACCAACAGCTCTTCGGGTTGACTCATGGTTGTTTAGCCCCTGTTAACGGTTGATGCGGCCTTTTGTTCCAGTTCCTCTATCTCCTTGACGTAAGGAGATATGTCCTTCAGTTTCTTGATAACCGGCGGTACGTTCTCGGCAATATAATCAATCTCTTCTCCCGTGCTGTAGCGGCTCAGGCTGAACCTCACAGAACCATGCGCTGCGGTGAAAGGCACGCCCATGGCCCTCAGGACGTGAGAGGGTTCAAGCGAGCCCGACGTGCAGGCCGAACCCGAAGAGGCGCAGATACCGGCCTCGTTAAGCAGTAGCAGTATGCCCTCGCCTTCTATGTATTCAAAGCTGATATTTGTAGTGTTGGGGAGCCTCAGGGTCTTATGGCCGTTCAGCTTGGTGTTGGCAACGTTTGTCAGGAGGTTTTCTTCCAGCTTATCCCTCAGGGACCTTACACGTTCCTGTTCTTCCTTTATATATTCTTTGGCGAGCTCACAGGCCTTGCCGAGACCGATTATATACGGGACGTTTTCGGTCCCCCCCCGCCTGCCATGCTCGTGGTGGCCCCCTACAATCAGGGGTTCAAATTTTGTGCCGCGCCTCACGTAGAGCGCGCCGACGCCCTTCGGAGCGTGTAACTTATGGCCGGAAAGCGCAAGCAGGTCTACGTTGCTCTTGCCCATGTCCATCGGCAGCTTACCCACCGTCTGTACCGCGTCGGTATGGAACATCGCCCCCTTTTCCTTCACAATCTGTGCGGCCTCTTCCAAAGGGAAAATCACCCCGGTCTCGTTATTGGCATGCATTATGGACACAACGGCCGTGTCATCGCGAATCGCCGCACGCAGCTCCTCGAGGTCCATCAGCCCCTCGCCGTCCACGCCAATCTCGGTAAGCTCGTAGCCGTGCCTGGTAAGCTGCCTGCACAGGTTAAGCACGGCGGGATGTTCGACGCGGGTAGTAACTATATGTCTTTTCCTGGGATTTGACTCCAGTACGCCACGTATGCCGGCGTTATCGCTCTCCGTACCGCCGCTGGTAAAGATTATCTCGGACGGATCGGCACCGATCAGGTCGGCCACCTTTTCGCGCGCCTCGTCCAGCCTCTTCTGAACCTGGCCCCCAAAGGTGTGCATGCTGGAGGGATTGCCGTAAAGCTCCTGAAAATACGGAAGCATCTCCTCCACCACTTCATCCGCCACCCTGGTGGTGGCGTTATTGTCTACATATACCGTCCTGCTCATCAACTTGCCTCTTCCACCACCAACTCCTCGGTCACGAACTCCTTTAGCTTCACCTCGATGGTATTCCTTACCTTCTCCTTCGAGTTGGGATTCTCGGCGCATTTACCCTGGAAGGTCACGTACACGGTATCGCCGTCTATGTCCTCAAGCTCCACGTCGTCACCGTTAAGCATGAGGACGGGCCTTATCTCTTTCTCCATGGTCTCCTGTACGAGCTTCATCTTTTTGATGTTACTCATCTTCTTTGCGGGTTCAGGCGCAACCGCTACCGCCACGGCGGGACCCCTTACCTCGGTTAATATACGCTGGATGTCAGGATGGCAGGACTTGCAGCCGCCGCCCGCCTTCGTAAAATGGGTCACCTGGTCAATGGTGTTGAGGTTGTTTTCCCTGATTACCCGCTCTAAGACCTTGTCGGTCACCGCAAAACACTTGCATATGATAGTCCCCTCCTCACAAGGCGCTTTTTCGTAGCCACGGTAGTTGGCTATGGCGGCCTCCAGCGCCTCCTGGCCCATTACCGAGCAGTGCATCTTCTCCTCAGGCAGGCCATCCAGGTAGTCCGCTATGTCCTGGTTGGTAATCTTTTCGGCCTCGTCGATGGTCTTGCCCTTGACAATCTCTGTCAGGGCACTGGCAGCGGCTATAGCGCTGCCACAGCCAAAGGTCTTGAACTTGGCGTCCACAACACGGTCGTTGTCCAGCTTGAGGGTAAGCCGTAACGCGTCACCACAGGCGATGTGACCCACGTCGCCCACTGCGTCGGCGTCTGCAATCTCACCCACGTTTCTGGGGTGAAGGAAATGGTCTTTTACCTTTTCTGAATAGTCCCACATTTGAATCTGCCTTGGAGGAAAAAACCGCTGGCTTCGGAAAAAGCCATAATATCCCGGCATGCAGTTTCTGTCAAGGAATAAGGCCCATATCCAATACCTGGCGTAAGGCACAGGCAACGCCTTATTTGGATACGCATGAGATTAAAAGTTGAATAAAATTTTTGCAAATCGCAGAAAACAAGAATTCCCTTGCCATTCGGTCCCTCATATACTTATAATGTGCCCGTCATATACTCTTACTACACACACAGTTAGGAAAATATCTCTCGTCACATGGTAACGGAAGCCGGCAAAATCTCTGACAGGCCAATTGTCGACAACCCGCTGGGACTCGTCTTTAACACTCCTATGGTCAGGTTGCAGAAGGTGGTAGAGACAGACTCCGCTGACGTGGTGGCAAAACTAGAGGGAAGCAACCCCACGGGAAGCGTAAAGGACAGGGTATGCCTGGGGATGATTCGTGCGGCCGAAAAAGAGGGCACGTTAAAGAAGGGTTATACAATAATAGAACCCACCGGCGGCAACACGGGTGTCTCGCTCGCCATGATAGCCGCCGTACTCGGCTACGACCTCATACTGGTGATGCCAGAGAATGTGCCCGACGAGCAGAAGGCGCTGCTCGAATCATACGGTGCCAGGTTAGAGATGACTCCGTCATCCGGAGGAATGCCCGCCGCTATTAAGAAGGCCCGGGAAATCTTTTCGCAAAAGAGCACAAAAAAATCCTTCATGCTCAATCAGTTTGAAAACCCGTTGAACCCCGAGACACATAAAAGGACGACGGCCGTTGAGATCCTTGAGGCAACGGGCGGCGAAATCGATGCGTTTGTGGCCGGCGTCGGCACGGGAGGTACCGTTAGCGGCGTGGGTGAGGTACTGAGGGCCAAAATCCCGTCCGTACAGGTGGTGGCGGTGGAGCCAAAGAACTCGGCCGTTATCTCAGGGGGCGAGCCCGGCACGCACCGCATCCATGGCCTGGGCGCGGGGTTTATGCCTAAACTTCTCAACAGAGACGTTATCGACCGCGTGGTGACGGTAAGCGACGACGAGGCCCTGGAGATGACCCGCCGTCTGGCCAGGGAAGAGGGTCTTGTAGTGGGCATTTCTTCGGGCGCCGCCGCCTTTGTGTCCGTCATGATTGCCCGTGAGCTCGGTAGGGGTAAGAAGGTGGTAACTATCTTCCCGGACAGGGGAGAGAAGTACGTAAACAGGTAAACGGCAACCCTACCTGTTATAATGTCTGATACCCGGGTAACGGGTTCAAGAACGCTATGGAAGCCCTGATATTATCGGCAATAGGTATTGGTTTTGTACACTCGCTTGCGCCCGACCACTGGCTTCCCTTCGCCACGATAGCCAGGGCCCAGGGCTGGTCGCGCAGGAAGCTTATGGTGGTAAGCCTGCTTGCGGGCGTGGCGCACGTGGGCTCGAGCGTGGTCCTCGGGGCGCTTGGGATCTTTCTCGGCCTGGGCCTGTTCCGTCTTGGAGGTGCGGAATCGCTGAGGGGCAGTATCGCCGGTTTTATGCTTATCGGTTTCGGGGTCGCCTATGCACTCTGGGGCCTGAAGCATCTCAGGCACAACCACCTCCACATGGACGACACAAAGAAGGTGACCGTCTGGGCGCTGATAGCGATATTCATCTTTGGTCCGTGCGAGCCCCTGATACCCCTCATGTTCCTGGCCGTCCAGCACGGGTGGTACGGGGTGTGGCTGACCGCCACGGCCTTTTCGTTAATCACCGTGTTTATGATAGTCGCGCAGAGTGTGCTGGCATTCAAGGGGATGGAGCTGTTGCCCGGCAAACGAATGGAGCAGTGGTCTCACGTAATGGCCGGCGGCATAATAGCCCTGACCGGAGTGGCCATTATGTACATTGGTATATGAACTCTTTTCGGACGGTTACGTCAAAAAGCGTTAATTTATCTGTATCATATGTGCTAAACCCATTTCAGGAATGATAGGAAAAAGATGGTAAAGGTATCCAGGTTCTGGGCGTTTATATTCGTTGTCACTAACGTTTTTTTCTTCTTGCTGGGCTTTTTCTTCGGCTCCAGGTTCAGCCACGCCGCCGAATACTTTCAGGGATTCCGGTCTGCCCTGTTGGTTTTAACGCTAATTACGGTGGCAGTGGCCGGCTATAAGCTGTATAAGAAATATGTAGAGTGACCCCCGCCCAACTCCGTATGGATACAGGCCTTAGTCTCCAGCAGACATGCCCGTCCTGACGACTTAAAGATTGACACCACAGGTGGATTTACTTATAAATGCAGTGTGGGGAGAAGCTTGCTTTCAAGGTTAAGGTGCGGGGGTACAGGGAAGAAAACACGGCCAAAGGCAGGTACCAAGTAAGTAGGCACCCACCCTCACCCAACATCTTATCAATAAAGCACATACAAAGAGGTTCGTATGGCGCGGGCAAAGAAGTATCGCCATGTCATCTTTTGGAAGATGTCGGCCATATTATTAATGCTGCTGGTCATGGAAGGCGGCATGACGGGAACGGCACTGTATCTTACCTACAAGCTCAAAGGCGACGCCAACGCAATAAACTACGCCGGACACGAACGCTGGCGCACCTATGATCAGGCCTTTCTTATCAATGAGCACTTTGCAGAGGGCGCAGACAAGAAGGCATCCCGTAAGCTCGTAGAACAAAAGATGAAGAAATTTGAGGAGATCCTCTACGGACTGAGGGACGGGAATGAGGCCCTCAGACTAAAGGGGGTGAAACCTCCCAAACACAAACCATCTCATGCCGAGCCACTCACCCCCGAAGCAGCCGCAGATGTGTCGCAAGACCCGCCCTACTTGACCTCCAGCGAGGCTGCATTAACAGGTGAAGAAGCGCTCTGGGCAAGGATGACGCATCACATCAATGAGTATGAGCAGAACATGAAGCCCGTCTTTCTACGGGCCTTGAACGCGCCCAACGCCGAAGCCGCCCGGGCAATCCTTTCCACCTACAACCTGCCTGAGTATGTTGTAGGCATGAACCAGACGGTAAGGCTTTTCTCTGACGTATCCGACAGGAAGGTTTCCCAGTTCCAGATA